>JANXSH010001387.1 GCA_025356615.1 Planctomycetia bacterium
GACGCGATCGACACGAATCAGCCCTTGATGAACAATCGACAGTTCCAGGTAGCGATCGGTTTAGCGACCTGGTTTCAGCACCTACTCATCATCCTGATGTCGCTCCTCGTCCTGCGGGTCGTCGCCGGGAAGAACTGGCTGCGCGAGGTCGCCGTCCGGTTGCCGAGCCTGAGCCACGTCGGACTGGTCGTCGTGCTGACGCCCGCCGTCCTCGTCCTCGGCGGGGCGGTGATGACCCTGTTGCGCGACAGACTCGGGTGGCCGACGATGTTCGATCCGAAAAAGATGGAAGGGCTAGGCGACATCGAGCAGCTGTTCACCTCGTGGCCCCTGACGATCACCGTCTTCGTGATCGCCTTCATGCCGGGCCTGAGCGAGGAGTTGTGGTGCCGCGCGTTCCTGGGCCGGGGACTGGTCGGCATCCACGGCTACGTCGCGGGCCTTCTAATGACCTCGTTCTTCTTTGGCCTCATTCACATGGACTTGTGCCAGGGCACGATGGCGGCGCTCATGGGGGTCATCCTCCACTACGTCTACCTCACGACGCGCTCGCTGGTCGCGCCGATGTTGTTGCACTTCTTCAACAACGCGACGAGTGTCTACTGGTCTCGGCTGCCCGAGGCAAAGAACTTCGAGCTAAGAGGCGAGTCCGAAGTATTGATCTACCTCGCCGCCGGCTTCATTCTCGTCGCCGTCGCCTACGCGCTCTACGAGAGCCGCGCCCGACTCGTGGCGACGGACGGCGGGATTCCCTGGCAGCCGCCCCATCCCGGCGTCGCCTGCCCGCCCGCAGGGAGCAACACGATCGTCGTCGCGCCGACGCCTTCACTGCTCGCGGTGTTCATGGTCTTGCTGTCGCTCGCGGCGTTCGGCGCGGTGGTGGCGGCGATCCTCGCGAAGACGATCAAGTAGGGGCTTCGCGGATCCGTGCGCGAGTGAATGTCGAACAAGACGCCAGGCGTCTCGATCCGGCGTCGATCGTGGCCGTCCTGAACGCCCCCGCACCGCACCCCCGGTCTTTTCACTTCCCCCAATCGCCGGCTTCGGGGTAGTATTCCTCTCGCTTCCGCCGGAGAAATTCGATCGAGCGTCTCAGTTCGTCCATCCCGTTGACGCCATCTTCGACCGAGATCCAGCCGGCGAAGCCCACCCCCGCCAGGATCCGAAAGATGGCGTCGTAGTCGTTCAGCCCCTTGCCGGTCTCGCCGTGCCGGAGCTTGTCGGAGTAGCCGATGCTCCCCTCGGACTGCCGCAACTCCTCGAGCGTCGCGCCGGGGACGAGGCTGCGGTCGCTGGCGTGCATCGACACCACCCGGCGTTTGACCTTCTCGAGGAACGCGACCGGGTCGAAGCCTCCGACCGTGGCATTCGAGGGGTCGTATTGCACGCCGAAATGGGGCGAGTCGATCCGACCCACGATCTCGAGGAAGACGTCCTCCGGCAGGGCGAACTCGGGGTACTGCCAGTTGCCGTCCTTGTAGTGGTTCTCCATGCACAGCACGACGCCCCGGCGCTCGGCGTACTCCAGCGATCGGCGGATGCCCTCGACGGTGCGTTCGACACCTTCCTTCCGCGTCAGGCCGGGGAATCGCTGCCCGCTGAGCGTCCGACAGTGCCCGATGCCGAGCGAGACGCACAGGTCAATGGCGGTCTTCTGGCGTTCGACCTGCCGGGCGCGCTCGGCGGCCTCGGGGTGGGTGAAGTCCGGCGAGAAGCAGAGCAGCGAGGAGGTCTGCCCCGTCTCCGCGAGGACGCGGCGCACGGGGGCGAGGTGTTCCTCGTCGAAGCCGCGAAAGAACCCGTCGTAATGCTCGACCCCCTCCGCGCCCAGCGTCGCCGCCTCGCGGAGCCAGAGGAGGTAGTCCATCTTGCCCGAATAGAGGTCGTCGAAGTAGCACTTCGGGAAGACGCTGAGACGCAGTCGTTGCATGAGTGCGGCCCGTGGGTGGATACTCGTCGCGGGCAGAGAGGGGACGGAGGAGCCCAATCGTCGAGTCTGACGGAGGGGCGGTGCTCCTCGGGAGGCGAGGACGCGACGGAAAATCGCGGATTTTGGCACATCGATCCCGACGAGTCGGGAGCACGAGCATCCGTTGGTTTCAATGGACAGGATTAGCCGTCGCATTCGTTTCCCGCGCGTGCGTTGCATAACGAAGGGACGGGAGAGAGAGCGCATCCGCCTCACACACTCGGGTCCGGCCCCGCCGTTCGGCCCCGTTCCCATTCGCGGCGGACGTGGTTGAGTCCGTAGGCGATCATCTCGTAGCCCTCGCTGAGGCGGCGGAGGATCGGTGCCTCCTCGGCGAACGGCTCGTCGTCGAACGTACTCGCGATGTAGTACGAGCGCTTGCCCTGCTGACAGTAGTCGATGAAACTGTCCTTCGTGAGGGCCGAACGCATCTTCTCGAGCCTCTCGGGGTAGAGGCCGGTCCAGAAGAGGGTGAAATCGCCGATGTGGCGATGAACCTCACGGCGGGTGCGGCCCTCGGGGGGCATCGACTCGGCGTCGAAGACCATGTCGGCGACTTCGTCGAGTCGTTTCCCTTGCAGGCTGCGGAGTCGGAAGATGGAATCGAGCGAAATGAAACGAGACATCATGTCCGAAAGGTAGTCCATGAGCGGCGGGTCAGCGACCCCGAGCGTCGTCAAGAAGGTCTGCTCGGTCAATCCGCTGAACCACCGCCGCAGCGGATGGTCAGAATTGGGAGACCACATTGCATTACCTCTCCTCTCTGGGGAATTTAGCCTTCGCCGTCCCTGGCAAAGCCTTACCTGTCATTGTACGTTCTCTTCGCGTAGAGTCAAACCCAACCGGAAATGTCTCGATTTATCGGTCGGGAGGGGGTGTGGCAAATCTTTCGGGAGGGCAATCGGATGGGGATTTCTAAGCCCGACGCGCGAGCGAGGGAGGCAGGCCACGACGGGGGACGTGAAAGCCATCCCTCGCTGGCGCGTCGGGCTAAGTCCTCCGCTCGTATGCCCCTCCCGAAACATTTGCGACACCCAATCCGGGGTTTCTCGCACGATAGATCATTGCCCTCGAAACTGAAACCATCTACAA
>JANXSH010001136.1 GCA_025356615.1 Planctomycetia bacterium
AGCGGGACGCGCTGGCGTTCCTGACCGATTGCGTCCGCGCCGAGCGCGATGGCTCGCCCCGCCCTTCCCTCGTCCCAGTTACTCCGTGAACGCATACCTCGTCGGAAGTGGCCTACATCCGAATCGCAATCATCCGCCTCATGGTGATAAGGCTGAGTCCAAGTTCTGCACAGTCGATATTCCGTTACACACGCTTTAACAAAAAAGTCGCTTAGTTTATTTACCAAACAGACTCTTTGCCGGACGGCTGGCTTCTTCGCCCCATCCGCGCATCAGGAATAGTCGATGGGCAGGCGTTCACCCTCGACAATTGATCGCGGCGGGGCGCGAATCGGACATGCGGCGGGCCAGGAACGCCTGCGCCTCATAGTCTCACAGCATCTTTTTACGCTCCCCGGAGATGAGGTACGCCATGCACCTGCTTCGGAGACTCCCACTCGTCGCCTGCCTGTTCCTGACGGCGCTGCCGTTGGGTTGCTCCTCGAAGGCCGAGCCGATGAAGGACGGGGCCACCCTGACCAACACTCCGAAAAGTACCAGGCAGAACTCGGTCAACCAGTTCAATCGGAAGAAGATCATGTCGGAGCAGCCCGAAAGCCCTCTACTTCCGCCCCTTTTTGGCGAAGGAAAGACGGGGCGATGACCCGTGTCGGCGGAGTAGAATCGGGAGGATCGCGTCCCCCCCAACCTGCTGCCAAACTGGGACAACAAGTCGTCCCGCCTGTTGAGTTCTGTCTCTTCGGAGGGTATCATCTATAAGGAGATACATCCCCGACGAGACTGCCATGACACCCACCCCCGGCGAACTGTCTCCCGAACTGGCCGACCGACGCGATCGGCTCCTCGAGGTCTTGCGCTCGTTGGGGAAGTGTGCCGTCGCGTTTTCCGGCGGAATCGACAGCACCGTGGTGGCCCGCGCCGCCGTCGAAGCGCTTGGAGACAGGGCCATCGCCGTCACCGCCGATAGCCCGAGCGTCCCCCGCGCCGAGTTGGCCGACGCGAAACGGCTCGCGGCGCTCATCGGCATTCGCCACGAAATCATCTCGACGAACGAGTTCAGCAACCCTCTGTATCTCGAGAACGACGGCTCGCGGTGCTTCCACTGCAAGGACGAATTGTATTCGCAGATCGAAACGCTGTTACCCCGACTCGACATGAGCGTCATGTGTAGTGGGGCCAACGTCGATGACGCGGGCGACTACCGGCCCGGCCTCACGGCGGCGGCCCAACACGGCGTGCGCCACCCCCTGCAAGAGGCCGGCCTGGGCAAGGCCGACGTTCGGCGACTGGCCCTGTACTGGGGCTTACCGACGTGGGACAAGCCTGCCTCGCCGTGCCTCTCGAGCCGACTCGCGCCGGGCGTGGCCGTGACGACCGAACGCACCGCCCGCGTCGAGGCCGCCGAGATGTATCTCCGCGACCTCGGCCTTCGCGAGTGCCGGGTTCGGCTGCACGAGAGCGAGCTGGCCCGCCTCGAGGTGCCCGCCTCCGAGATCGCCCGCCTCGCCGACCCGGAGGTGCGAAACGCCCTCGTCGCCAAACTGCGAGCACTGGGATTCGGGTACATAACCCTCGACCTGGAAGGATTCCGCTCCGGCAGCATGAACGCGCTGATACCCCTCGAGCTGAAGCAACGCTACGCGAGCCACTCATGAAAGCGCAGTCGAACTGATTGGCGACGATTCCTCATTCGTGTAAGGTATTGTTCTGGAGACTTTCGATGCCTGCCGATCTCGTTCCGAACGCAACCATTCCTGAGCTGGCTGCGCGAATCGATTCGCGAGAAATTTTCCGGGTGCTAAAGCGCCTCCAACGGACCAAGTTCCTACGCTCAGGACCAGACATCGACCCCAAGACGACCAACTTATTACACCGACTTTCAGACATCGGCCTTGCCGACCCCGGCTACGATGGGCAAGTTCGAGGATTGCCTTTCATCTGGTTGGCCAATTCCAATGGCGATCGAGTGCTGAAGTACATCGCGGAATTGCCGTTCTACGCAGAGCGATTCGAGTCTACCCTCCGGGTCAATTCACGAGCCAGTACCGCCCTGGGAACCCTTTCCGAATTCGAGCAGGAGGCCATTCTGGCAAAGGCGGAATCGCTCCAGTCCTGTGCTCCAGCCTCCTGGTCGCCGGAGGTGGTTCCCCTCGGTCTGGACAAACGAGTATATCTGCTGCAAATCGCTCTTGATCTGCGGGCTTTCATCCGAGTTCTCGAATCGGGTGAAATCGAACTGGTCGATATCATGCGTGCAGACACGCTGAATCAGTTCTTGGAGCAGGTCGGCGCAGGGAGCAAAGTGGGATGAAGAAGCTTGAGCCGATCACCTTCGATTTCGCTCAGTGCCGCCAGCAGATCGAGGATCTCAGGGCATGGCTGAAAGTAAAGGACGAACTGGAGGAAAAGAATGAAATATTGCCGTTCTTTCGCGATCACCCCCAAATAGCGACCATCTTGGGCACGCTCAACCCGTCGATCGCCCTGGTCGATCGGATCGCCTGGGAGTTTGATATCTTCGGTGATTTCGCCTGTGATCTGGTGGTCGGCAACTGGGCGAAAGGCGCTCACACTTTTGTCGAGTTCGAGGACGCCAAGAAGTCGAGCATCTTTCGTAAGCAGGGTGAGAAGGCAACAAGAGAGTGGGGGACGCGATTCGATCACGGTTGTAGCCAGATCATCGACTGGGCTTACAAACTCGATAGCCTCTCCCGGAGCCATGATATCTTGGCACGGTTCGGAGTTCACGAAATCACTTATGAGATGATCTTGGTGATCGGCAGGGCTGGCCACCTCGACGAGGGGGGAAAACACCGATTGAAATGGCGTGGCAACAACGTGTCCGTGCAAAACAATAAGATAATGTGCATGACATTCGATAATCTATTGGATGAGTTATCCGAACGACTCGTCATGTTCTCAGCGGTAGAATCGACCCTTGTCGCAGCGGCAGCCTCGGAGAGCGGTGCGGGTTCGAGCCTGCCATCGACGACCTAGTGATGCCTTCCCGTCAACGATCAATCCACACATAGCCCTCGACCTGGAAGGATTCCGCTCCGGCAGCATGAACGCGCTGATACCCCTCGAGCTGAAGCAACGCTACGCGAGCCACTCATGAACGCTCTGAACGCCAAGTCGGCCCTCGACGCC
>JANXSH010000018.1 GCA_025356615.1 Planctomycetia bacterium
AAGAGCTACGGTCCCGAATCCAGCGATTCATGCGCGGGCTGCTGCACCTGCCCGAACACGTCAAGAGCTACTTCCGTCACCCCTGCGCCCAATACGCCGCAGGGCCGTAATTATTGACAATATTTCGGGCCGGGGTAATACATTTCATTATCAGAAAGGAACCACGGAGGAGGAAGCCAATCGATCTAAAGCCGCCGTTTCAAGCTGTCACCATCCCCAACCACAAGGGAGACTATCCGCATGCGAATCGCGTCCTTCATCCTGGCGTTCCTCGTCATCGCCTTCCACCTGGAGGCGGCTCCGGCACCCATATACAGGGGGCTGCCGGAAGAAGTCAAAAACCTTGTGGAAGCCTATACCATAACCACCCCCAAAATGATGGAAACGACGAAACGCCGCATCGTAACGGCCCGGACCAAGGAGGAGCAAGACCTCTGGATTCGCGACTTGGAACTTCTCCAGCGGGAGTGCTACTGCAAACCGGTGACCATTCTCCAAAATGTGCTGAAGGATCCTCGGTATCAATCGCACCGGGACCAGGAGGCGATCCAGCGAGCGCTGGAGAAATACCGCGATCGCTACCAAGATGCCAAGATGAGGAAATTGTTCAAGCCGGAGCAACTGACCGAAGCGGAAAAGGCTGCACGATTGAAGCCGCAGTCATTCCCCAAACAAAGAAACCCTCTACGGTGAGTAGCCGAAGAGACTAAGGCAAGGATCCACAACAGGAGGTCTTATGTTCGATCTGAAGAGTCTGTCCGAGGTGATCCGCATTGCGATGAATCGCCTGCGTCGCGAGAGGACAGCCGCCATGAGTGGATATGATGTCGAGAAGGGGAGGATATGACCGACCCTCGCCAGCAATCGGGCGGAGCGTTGCACTCGCAACCGGAGTGGTGCCGTGCCACCCTCACCAGCATCGGCGACGGGGTCATCACCACGGACGCCGAAGGGCGGGTCACGTTCCTGAACCCCGTCGCCGAGACCTTGACCGGCTGGACGCAGGAGGAGGCGGCGGGCGTCTCGATGGAGAGCGTCTTCGAGATCGTGCATCGAGTGACCCGCCGCACGGTCGAGAGTCCCACCGCCCGGGCCTTACGCGACGGCGTGACCGTCGGGCTGGCGAACCACACGCTCCTCATCGCCAGGGACGGCACGGAATGCGCCATCGACGACAGTGCCTCTCCGATTCGCAACGAGCAGAACGAAGTCACCGGGGTCGTGCTGGTCTTTCGGGACATCACCGAACGACGGCGGCAAGAGCAGACGGCGCAGGAATCTCTCGTCCACGTCGAGAACATCATCGCGACCCTGCGCGAGCCTTTCCTCGTCCTCGACAACAACCTGCGGATCAAGTCGGCGAATCGGGCTTTCTACCAGACGTTCCACGTCGAGAGGGGGGAGACGGAAGGCAGGTTCCTTTACGACTTGGGCAACGGCCAGTGGAACATTCTCCGCTTGCGGACGGTGCTGAATGAAGTCCTGCCCGACCACCATCCCGTCCGCGACTTCGACGTGGAACACGACTTCCCGGTGATCGGCCGGAAGGCCATGCTGCTCAACGCCCGCCGCTTCGAGTCGGGGGACGGCCGACCGGAACTCATCCTGCTCGCCATCGAGGACATCACCGAACGCAAGCGGGCGGAGGAGGCGTTGCGGCAGAGCCACGCCGAACTTCGGTCGCAGACGGAGGAGTTGACTCGTTTCAATCGCGCCGCAGTCGGACGCGAGTTGGACATGCTCGAGTTGAAGAAAGAGGTCAATGAACTTTGTGGGCGGCAAGGCGTGGCCGCGCGGTATCCGCTCGAATTCGAGCAAGAGGGGAAGGGTGCCGATGCCGAACGACTCCAGCGCGAGGCAGCCCAAACCGACTCGCCGACCGCCCTCCTCGGCGACGACATCGCGCCGCTGGAATCGGTCCTGTGTACCGAGGAATTGAATCGGCGTCCGACCCGCACGCCCGATTACGAGGCGGAAAACCGCGCGCTGGCGGCACTGGTCCAGGCGTTGGCCGACTCGCCGCGCACCATTTTGCAGACGCTGGCCGACACGATCTTGGAGACCCTCCGGGCTGGCTCGGCGGGCATCAGCCTACTCACGAAGGACGAGCAACGGTTCTACTGGCCCGCCATCGCCGGCGCGTGGCAGCCGCACATCGGCGGCGGCACGCCGCGCGACTTCGGCCCGTGCGGCGACGTACTCGATTGTAACGCACCACTGATGTTCGGGCATCCCGAACGGCGTTACCCCTATTTCCTGCCGGTGAAGCCTCCGGTCGAAGAGTGCCTGCTCGTCCCGTTTCAGGTCGGGGGCAAGGCGGTCGGCACGATCTGGGCGATCGCCCACGACGAGCAACGCAAGTTCGACGGCGAGGACCTGCGGCAACTCGAGAGCCTGGGCCGGTTTGCCTCCGCTGCGCACCAGGCGGTAGAGTCCTTGGGCGGCGCGCTCGATCAACGCCACGCCGCGCTCGGCTCGATGGAGGACGCGGTCCGATCCCGCCGGGCGGTGGAAACGCTCAACGCGGAATTGCGGGAGAGCGAGGCACGTTACCGCACCCTGTTCGACTCGAGCCCCGTGGCCATCTATTCCATCGACGCGTCGGGGCTGATCCAGGAATTCAACCGCCACGCCACGGAATTGTGGGGCCGGACGCCGGCGCGGGGGGCCACCGACGAGCGGTTCTGCGGCTCGTTCAAGTTGTTCCTCCCGGACGGCACCTTCATGCCCCGCGACCATTGCCCGGTGGTCGACGTGCTGAGCGGCAAGATAGCCGAGCTGCTCGACGCGGAGGTAATCATGGAGCGGCCCGACGGCTCGCGCATCAGCGTCATCGCGAATATACGTCCGATCCGGGACGAGAGCGGCGAAGTCGCGGGCGCGATCAACTCCTTCTACGACATCACCGACCGCAAGAGGGCCGAGACGCTGCTGTCCGCCCAGAAGGAAGTACTCGAGTTGGCGGCCGGCGGTGCCCCCCTCGAAGACATCCTCCGAATCGTCGTCCGCTCGGCCCAGCGGCACTCCGGGGAGCAGAGCCGGGCGAGCTTGTTCCTGCTGGAGCCTGACGGCCTGCACCTCCGCTTCGTCGCGGCGGTGGGCCTGCCCGACGCCTACATCCGCGCCGTCGATCACTTCGAGGTCGGCCCGCACATGCCCTCGTGCGGCACCGTCGCGTTCCCCGGCCGGCCGGCCATCATCGGCGACGTCACCAAGGATCCGCTCTGGGCACCGTTCCTGGGCCTCGTGAACGAGCACGACATCCGCGCGGTCTGGTCGCAGCCCTTGCGGACGCTCGGCGGCAAGGTGCTGGGCACCATGGCGATGTACTACCGGGTCCCCCGCGAGCCGGGGCCGGGCGAGCTCGACGCGATCGAACTCTTGAGCCAGACGGCGGCGCTCGTGATCGAGCGGAACAGGGAGGCGGAGCAGCGCGAGCGGGCGGAAGTGGCGGTGCGCGAGAGCGAGCGGCGCTTCCGCAGGATGATCGACGCACTCCCTGCGGCCGTCTACACGACCGACGCCGAGGGTCGGCTCACGCACTTCAACCCCGCCGCCGTGGAATGCTCGGGCCGGATCCCCGAGCTGGGGACCGACCGGTGGAGCGTGGGCTGGAAGTTGTACCGCCCCGACGGCACGCCCCTCCCGCACGCCGAATGCCCGATGGCCGTCACGCTGAAGGAGGGCCGCGTAATCCGGGGCGAGGAGGTCATCGTCGAGCGGCCCGACGGCACGCGCCGCTGGGTCGAACCCTACCCCACGCCGCTGCACGACGACGAAGGCCGGGTCGTCGGGGGCGTGAACATGATGGTGGACATCACCGAGCACAAGCGGGCCGAGGAGCTTTTACGCCACAACCGCGACACGTTCTCCAACCTGATCGAGAACTCGCCCTTCGGCCTGTACATCGTGGACGCAGAGTTCCGCCTGCGGCAAGTCAGCAACGCCTCGCAGAAGATATTCAGTAACGTCCGCCCTCTGATCGACCGCGACTTCGAAGAAGTATTACGGCTGGTCTGGGCCGAACCCTTCGCCAGCGAGGCGCTCGGGCGCTTCCGCCACACGCTGAAAACCGGCGAACCCTATGCCGCGCCGAATACGACCGAACGGCGCTACGACAGCGCCGACATCGAATCCTACGACTGGAAGATCCAGCGCATCACCCTCCCCGACGGGCAGTTCGGCGTGGTCTGCTATTTCTACGACATCACCGAGCGCAAACAGGCCGAGGAGGCGTTGCGGGCGTCGGAAGAACGCTACCGCAGCCTGTTCGACTCGATCGACGAAGGCTTCTGCGTCATCGAAATGATGTTCGACGAACGCGAGAACCCGATCGACTACCGCTTCCTGGAGGTGAACCCGACGTTCGAGAAGCAGACCGGAATGCGCGGCGCGACGGGGAAACGGATGCGCGAACTCGTCCCCGACCTCGAATCGCACTGGTTCGAGACCTACGGCCGAGTCGCCCTGACCGGCGAACCGGTCCGCTTCGTCAACGAAGCGAAATCGCTGGGCGGCCGTTGGTTCGACGTGTACGCCTTCCGGTTCGGCGGGCGGGACGGTCGCAAGGTCGCCGTCGTCTTCAACGACATGACCGAACGGCGGGCGGCCGAGGAAGAGTTGCGCGAGTCGCAACGCTTCCTACGGTCGTCCCTCGACGCCCTGTCGGGCCACATCGCCGTCCTGGACGAGTCGGGCAGGATCCTGGAAGTCAACGAGGCCTGGCACCGGTTCGCCGACGAGAACCAGTTCGCCGGTGCCCGCTACGGGATAGGGGCCAGTTACCTACGCGAGCACGATCCGCCCTTCCTGCCGGAGTGCGACGCCTCGGCTTACACCAGAGGGATCGACGATGTCATCGCCGGACGGCGGGACCGTTTCGAGATGGAGTACCCCTGGCATTCCCCGACGGAGCAACGGTGGTTCGTCATGCGGGTCACACGGTTCCAGAGTCCGGGGCCGACCCGCATCGTCATCGTCCACGACGACATCACCGAACGGAAGCTGGCCGAAGACGCCTCCCTCGCGAACGAGAGGCGACTGCGCTTCGTCATGGACTCGATGCCGCAGAAGATCTTCACCGCCAGGCCCAACGGCGACATCGACTACTTCAACCCCATCTGGATGGACTTCACCGGCCTATCGTTCGAGCAGATCAAAGACTGGGGCTGGAATCAGTTCATCCACCCCGACGACCTGGAGGAGAACGCGCGCCTCTGGCGGCACTCGATCGCCACCGGCGAGCCGCTCCAGTTCGAGCACCGCTTCCGGCGTGCGGACGGCGAGTACCGCTGGCACCTGAGCCGGGGGCACGCCATGCGGGACGCCGACGGCAAGATCCTCATGTGGGTCGGCTCGAACACCGACACCCACGAGCAGATGGAGGCGGCGAACCAGTTGCGGCGGTCGGCCGCCGACCTGTCCGCCGCCGACCTCCGCAAGAACGAGTTCCTGGCGATGCTGGCCCACGAACTCCGCAACCCGCTCGCCCCGATCCTGAACGCCGTGCATCTGCTGCGGCTGGGGAGCGACGAGAGTCCCCTCCAGCAGCAGGCTCGCGCCATGATCGAGCGTCAGGTGGGGCAACTGACTCGCCTGGTCGATGACCTGCTGGAAGTCTCGCGCATCACCACGGGCCGGGTCCACCTTCGCCAAGAGCGAATCGTCGTGAGCGGCATCGTGGCGCGGGCGGCGGAGACGGCCCGCCCCCTGATGGACCGGCACCGGCACGAACTCACGGTGACGGTGCCGCCGCAACCCGTCTGGGTGTACGCCGACGCCGCCCGGCTGGAACAGGTGGTGGTGAACCTTCTCACCAACGCCGCCAAGTACACCGACGACGGCGGTCGCGTCTGGCTGTCCGTCGAGCGGGAGGGCGACGAGGCGGTGATGCGCGTGCGAGATACGGGCGTCGGCATCGGCCCCGAACTTTTGCCCCGCGTCTTCGAGCTGTTCACGCAGGCGGAACGGTCGCTGGATCGCGCGCAAGGCGGATTGGGCATCGGGCTGGCCCTGGTCCAACGGCTGGTGGAATTGCACGGGGGGAGGGTGGAGGCTTACAGCGTGTTGGGGCAGGGCAGCGAGTTCGTCGTGCGTCTGCCGGTGGTGCCGACCCTCGCACCGCAGCCGCCCTCGGCTCCCGCAACAACCACCGAGGCGAACGAATCCTCCTTGCGGATCCTGGTCGTGGACGACAACGTGGATTCGGCGGAGAGTCTGGCGATGCTGTTGGAGATGTCCCGCCACCAGGTCCGCACCGCCCACGACGGCCCGGCCGCGCTGGTGGCGGCCCTCGACTTCCGACCGAACGTGGTACTGCTGGACATCGGCCTGCCGATCATGGACGGCTACGAGGTGGCGAGGCGGATGCGCGGGCAGCCGACGCTCGGGACCGTCCTATTGATCGCCATGACGGGCTACGGTCAGGAGTCGGACAGGCAACTCTCGCGGGAAGCGGGGTTCGATCACCACCTGGTCAAGCCCGTCGACTTCGGCAAGTTGCAGCAAATCTTGGCCACCGTCTCGGAGAAGGCGAAGTGATTGCTTACGAGGGGTTCGTTCTACTGTTGTAGGGGATCGCATGAGCCTCCGCCTCCTCGTCCTCGGCGTGCTGGCCCTCGGGACGGGCCTCCGCCTGGCCTGCGTGGGGGCCGAGTTCTGGCTCGACGAAATATGGTCGTGGACGCTGGCCCACGACGCGCCGTCGTTCCTCGGCGTCCTCGCGATCCGCCACGACAACAGCCATCCGCTGAACTCGCTCTGGCTGCACCTCTGCCCGGCATCCGCCCCGTTGATCGTCTTGCGCCTCCCCGCGCTGCTCGCCGGGCTGGGGGCGATCGCCCTGGCGGCGTATGTCGCGCGTCGGCGTGGTGCCGCCGAGTCCGTGTTCGCCGGGTTGCTCGTCGCGGGCTGCTCGTGGACCGTTTTCGCCTCCGCCGAGGCACGCGGGTATTCCCTCGCCGTCTTCTTCGCCTTCGCGGCCCTCGAAGCGTTGTGGCGCTACCTCGAGCGAGGCTCGCGCCTGAGCCTCGCCGCGTTCTGGCTGCTCTCGGCGCTGGGGTTCGTGTCGCACCTGACTTTCGTTCACGCCTACATCGGCTTCGTGGTGTGGTCGATGCGGCGATTCGCCAGCGAGCAGCCCCCGTCGTCGCTCCGCCAGATTTCTGCGATGGCCCTCCTGCACGGACCCGTAGCGGCGTTCTTCGCGGTCTACTACCTGATCGTCGTGCGCGGCATGGAGATCGGCGGCGGCCCACCCGCCACAGTGGGCCAGATCGTGCGCAACCTCATCAGCCTCGGCCTCGGCGGTCCAGAGGGAGCGTGGGGCTGGCTCCTCGTCGGCGTCGCGGTCGTCTTCTTCGTAACAGGGCTGACACTCCTCGCGCGGGCGAAAAGGGACGTGTGGGCGTTCTTCGCCGCCGCCGTGGTCGGCTCGCCGGCGCTGTTCCTGATCCGACCCCCTGAGTTCCTCTTCGAGCGGTATTTCCTGATCTCGTTCGTGTTCTTCCTCCTGCTCGTCGCCTTCGTCCTCGGGGACCTGTGGCGGAGGGTCTCGCTGCGCCCCCTCGTCCTGTCGCTGCTCGTTGGCTTCCTCGCGGGCAACGTCTATCAAGTGTGGGCCTTCGCCGAGGCCGGACGAGGCGAGTTCGGCGAGGCACTCGCCTGGATCGCGGATCAGGATCCCGACGATCCCCTCTTGCTCGCCGGCGACCATGATCTCGGCGTCCGGCTGTACGCCAACTTCTATGCGCGCCGGCAGTCCCTCCCGCGCGTTCGCTACCTCATCGGCGACGAGAGCAAGAACGCGGCCTGGTTCCTGGACCACCGCGTCTACGGCGATGAGCGGCCCGCACCCGCCGAGTTGGAGGGGATCGGCCCGACGCGCTTCACGCGGGTGATGGCGTATCCGTCGCGCGGTCGGGCCTGTTGCGGATGGTACGTCTATCGCCGAAGAGCAGATTCGCCCCGATGAGCACGGGCGTGATCCAGATGAAGTACAGGTACTCGCCGCCGACCCACAGCTGGACGAGGGCGATGGCGTTGAGGAGGGCGTGGTAGGCGAGGAAAGGCCACCCCACCCCCCCAACCCCCCTCTCCCGCAGGGAGCCAGACGGAGACGCAGACACCTGCGATTCGCCGCTTTTCCTGAACACGGAACACTGAACACTGAACACTGACCCCACCACTACGAACAACACCGTCAAATCGAACAGCCAAGCCCCATACGCCGCCGTCAGCATCGACCCCAGCAAGACGGCGGGCAGGTGTCCGCCCCAGTCCCAGTCGTTGCGGTGTCGCCATCCGAACCACATCAGCCACGCGATGCCGGGCAGGACGGGCACGAATTGCAGCTCGAAGCGATCCTTGTCGATGAGCAGGCGAAGGACCATGCCCAGCGTCGGGGAGGAATATTGCGACGGTGGCGAGGCGTGCAGCGTCTGCCAGTATTCGCCGAGGATGCCGGGCCGAAAGCCCATCGCGATAGCGGTCAAAGCCAGGCCCGCGAAGACACCGCCCGCGATTACGCCCCAGCGCCGGGTCCGCAGGGTCCACACGACCAGGGCGATCCAGAACAGGAGGGCGAGGTGCGGCTTGATGCCGATCAGCGAGGCGGCCATGCCCGCGAGCAGGTCGCGGCGTTGTTGGACCAGAACCAAGAAGCCCGCGACGCCCAGGAGCATGAGGGGCGAAATCTGCCCCGTGATGAGCGATACGCACGCGGGCACGAACGTGAACAATAGCGCGACCATGACGAGTCGCCGGTCCGGCTCGATGCCATAGGCCCGCGCGAGCAGACTCGCCGAGGCGAGCAGCGCGAGGAGTTGGACGCCGAGCCAGAACAGGTGCCCCTTCCGCGCCTCGACCCAGCCGAGCGGCACGACGAACGGCAACACCCAGGGCGGGTTCCACATCAGGATCGGTTCTTCCTCGCGCCCCGCCGCCGTCTCCAACGCCTTGATGCCGGCCTCGTCGTAGGGGTTGTCGCCCCGCGCGAGGAGCTGCCCCGCCGCCCAGTATTCGACGTAGTCCTGCATCGGCAACTTCTCGAGACCGCCGCCCGCGTTCTGCTGGAACGCGAAGAGGGCGACCGCGCCGAGAAGGGCCGCGATCATCAGCGGCAAGCGCCAGGGGGACGGCTTCACGGATCACCCCGGCTTCCTGCTGACGAACAGCCCGTAGCGCATCGACCCGTTGCGGTAGCCGTCGAGCAAGGTCATGAACGAAGTGGTGAACTTGGCCGTCTCCCGGCCCAGGATCCGGGAGAGCCAGCCCCCCCCGATGCGATCGACCCGGCGCTGACACACCTCCCAGGTCGCCTCGACCTGTCGCGTTAGGTCGAGGAACGTGACTGGTTCCAGGCCCGCGTCGGCCATCCACTGCTGGTAGTCCGCCGCCGTCCCCAGCGAGGGGCAGAGGAAGGCGTCGCACACTTCGTAAGCGCCGGGGATGACTCGAGTCCCATCGCCTGCGAGCCAGGCGCAGAGGGCGACCCGCCCGCCGGGCCGCAACCAGCGCCCGACGTTGTGGAAGAACGCAGGCTTGTCGTGCAAGTGTTCGCTGCACTCGACGTTCCACATCACGTCGATCGAGGCGGGCGGCAGAGTCAATCGCTCGGCGTCGGCGCAGCGGAACCGCGCCCGCGAACCAAGGCCGTGCAGTTTCGCCGACATCGTCGCCCACGCCTGTTGCACCGGGCTGAGCGTGACCCCGACCACCCGGCAGCCGCGACGCGCCAACTCCAGCGACGAGCCACCCATGCCACAACCGACATCGAGGACTTCCTCGCCGCTGTGGATGCTGGCCTGGGAGACGAGCAGGTCGATGAGCCGCTCCTGCGCCGCCTCCATCGGCGGCGTCGGGACGCCGTCGGCCCAGAATCCGTGGTGGACGTGCCGGCCCCAGAAGAGCCGGTAGAACAACGTCAGTGTGTCGTAATGGAACTGGATCGCACTCTTGTGGACGGCCGGGCCGACGATCATGGGGGACTCCGATTTGGGGGTCATTTCGGGTATTCTATGTGCCCGGCCAGGGCGCGGCATGTGGACAGCCCTATTCTCCTTGATTACAATCGACGATGGTGAGCGGGGCGTGTCAACGCCCTGTCGTCGAAGATCATCCGGGGCGTTGACACGCCC
>JANXSH010000034.1 GCA_025356615.1 Planctomycetia bacterium
CGGGTCGATGGCGTCCGTGATGGCCCAGATCGTCGGCGCGGAGCCGGAGCGGCCGTCGCTGCTCCGGCCGGATTTGCATCCCCAACTGGAGGTGATCGTGATGCGTGCGATGAAGAAGAAGGCCGAAGACCGCTACGCGACTATGAGCGACTTCGCGACGGCGTTGGGCCACTCTGCCGAGGCAGACCACGCCCCCCGGACGCCCGTCAACCGCGTGAAGCGACTGATGGGCGCAACGCCCAGGAGTGCCCAGGGAAGCATCGCTACCCCTGGTGCCCCGCCGGTCGAGAAGCGATCGCCGTCGCGGAAGCGAGGCTGGATCTGGGTCGCCGCGGCGGGACTGGCCGCCGCGATGCTCGCGGGCGGGATCGTCCTCCGTGGCAAGGACAAGGACAGCAAGACGGTCGAGGGTGATGGCGCGCCCGGCACGAAGGGGTCCGAGGCGGCTCCGGCTCCCAAGGGGGCCAAGGACGCGCTAGCGACGGGGAAGCACGCCAAGGGGGTGACCCTGGAAGTCGTCGGGATCAAGCGGACCGCCGAGGACCTCATGCAGGTCTCGTGGCGCTACCGCAACGCCACGGACGAGCCGATCCAGGTCTACGAGGAACCGAAGTTGGGCCGGGACTTCGGCCTAGGCGGAGTCCTCACTGCGAAGGGGCCCTGCGCCAAGTACATGTTCGCGGCCCTCTCCGTGGCCTACTCCAGCGAGGGGAAGGCCTGGAAGGGGCGGATCGTCAAGGACCGCGAGGGCAAGCTGTGGCACTCGAGCATCGGCGAATTGACGGTCGGGGCCAAGGGCACGTCGCCCGTCTACTTCGCCCGGTTCGGCCTCCCGCCCAAGGGCGTCCGGAAGATGTCGATCACCTTCAAGGACGTGGACGAGCCGATCGAACTGACCCTGCCGGACCTCTCCAAGTAGCGGCGACCCGAGCGCCGCAGTGCTTCGAAGACAAGCGAGACATCCTCGCCTATCATCGCGGACGGACCGAAGTACATCGGTTTTCGTCGGCGTCATCCTGTACGAGTTGCTGGCCGGACGCCTGCCCTTCCGCGGGTCGGTGGCGTCCGTGATGGCTCAGATCGTCGGCGCGGAGCCGGAGCGGCCGTCGCTGCTCCGGCCGGATTTGCATCCCCAACTGGAGGTGATCGTCATGCGTGCGATGAAGAAGAAGGGCGAAGACCGCTATGCGACGATGAGCGACTTCGCAGCGGCGCTGGGTCACTCTGCCGAGGCAGACAGCGGCCCGCGAACGCCCGTCAACCGCGTGAAGCGTCTGATGGAGGAAGTGCCTCGGAGTGCCCAGGATACGACGGTCTCGTCGGCAATCCCGCAGGTCGAGAAGCGATCGCCGTCGCGGAAGCGAGGCTGGATCTGGGTCGCCGTGGCAGGGCTGGCCGCTGCGATGCTCGCGGGCGGGATCTTCCTCAGTGGCAAGAACAAGGATGGCCGAGGGGCCGAAGGTCGGAACCCTGTCATCCCCGAGTCCCCCGATCAGCCGAAGGAAAACGATCCGCCGGCGAAAAAACCCGACGCCGATCCGAAGCCCGCCGACAAGGCGTTGCTCCTGAAGGAGCCTGCCGAGGTCAAGCCGCCGCGCCTCATCAAGGCCCACACGGATTCGCTCAGCGGTGTGGCGTTCTCGCCCGACGGCAAGACGTTGGCGACGTGCAGCGGCGACAAGACCATTCGCCTGTGGAATGTCGCCGACGGCGAGCGGAAGGGCAAATTGGACCCTGATAGCAAAATCTGGTGTCTCGCCTTCTCGCCGGATGGCAAGACGCTGGCTGCCGGCGGACCCGACAAGAAGGTCACGCTCTGGAACGTCGCCGAGGGCGAGGCGACGGGCACGATCGAGACCGGCGACGTGGTCGAACTCGTGGCTTTCGCACCCGGCGGGTCGCGTCTGACCACCAGCACCGGGGATTTTGGTCGATCCAAAAATTACCTGAAAGTCTGGGATGTCGAGACCAAGAAGCTCGTAGGAAACTTCAACCACGGCGCCGGCGTGACCTCCGTCAGCTTCAGCCGGGACGGGAAGCTCTGGGCCACGAGCGGCTACACGGGCATCTGTTTGTGGAACGCCGCCACCGGGGCCAAAAAGGACACGTTCCTCGGTCACGAGGGAAGGGTCATGTACGCCGCCTTCCGTCCCGACGACAAGGCGTTGGTGAGCATCGGCGCCGACAAAACCGTCCGAATCTGGGACGCCAAGACCGGCAACTTCCAGAAGCCCGTTCTCGCAGGACACACGCGCCCAGGGCATTTCGTGTCGTACACGGCGAACGGGCGGCTGATCCTTTCGACGACGGAGGGCGGAGGCATCTTCCTGTGGGATCCGTCCACGAAGAAGCACGTCATCGTCCGCGAGGACTCGGGGAACCCGCGGGTCGTCGCCCTGGGTAAGGCGAGTTACCTCGCGTTGTCCCCGGACGGCAAGACCCTCGCTTGCAAGAAAGGCAACGATGTCCTGCTGTTCGACCTCGGCCAGTATTGGGATAATGCTGAGGGAAAGTGACTCGCTTCACTGAGGTGACAAGGTGACAGGAACTATCCTTGTCACCTTGTCACCTTGTCACCCGAGCGAAGCGACCCACCTTGACATTAGGACGTGGCGGCCCAGCGAGCCAGGCGAGTAGGAAGTGTGTGGGCAGGAACAAGAGCATCGGCAACGCCACCATCATCACAACGAGGAACCAGACGCCCGGCATCCAGGTCTGGGCGACGTTGTCGTCGAAGCCGAAGACGTAGTTGACGTTGACGGGAAGGTTCGGGTTGTCTTTCGGAGCGGGACCGGGCGGCAGGAGGAAATAGGCGACGAGCTGGAGAAGCCAGGCGAGCAAGGTCCAGCCGACCAGTGCCCGCCGATCGTAGCCGAGCCTCCAGACGAGGTAGACGAGGAGGAACGGCAGCCAGAAGTGGAAGAAAGACAAGCCACGCAGGAACAGCGGCTTGTCCGCGTCGAACATGTAGTCGGTCATTCCCGTCAGGTGCAGCCCGAAGCAACTCCCGAGGAAGTCCACGCACCACAGGATCTGGGGCAGGAGGATGCCGACCGTAGGCATCGACGCGAGCAAGGGGCTTTCGAGCCATACCGCGCCGAGGGCGAAGAACAGC
>JANXSH010000103.1 GCA_025356615.1 Planctomycetia bacterium
CATGTCGCACCTCCTGGGCTCTTGGATGTCGGACGTGTCATCCGCCAAGGTCTACCCAGGAGGTGTTCTTGTCAAGGGCTGCGAGACGAGGTTGTCGCCGGTCGCTTGCGTCGAAGCCTTTGCTTTTCAGAGAAACTACTGACTAGCGTCACCTTAGTGGACGGTTCCCCCGTGACCGGGCCGGTGACGTTCGACTCCGGTTTCACCCTGGCCCCGGCGGCGGTACCGGAGCCCGCCAGCATGACCATGCTAGGTATCGGTGCCCTCAGCCTGATCGGCTACGGCCTCCGCCGCCGCCGCGCAAAGGTTGCCGCCGCCTGACCCGACGTATCGAAGCCGGGGCCGTCGTCCCCCGGATGCCTCCCGACAGGACAGCCCCGAGGGTACGCCCACCCTCGGGGCTGTCGTCGTTCCTGCGGTACGGCATGAGACGCCACGAATCGCCCCGCGCTCTGCGAGGCAGAGGGTAGGCGTCAGGGTGGATCGGCTCGGCGTCCGCAACAGGCTGTCCGCGTCGTCCTTGCCGGCTCTGGTGAACGGTTACTATTTTTTGTTCTCGCTTTGTAAGCGAACGGATGAACCCATCAACCATGGCCTCCTCTGTGAGAAGGGGAGGGAAGAGAAGGAGAGTACCTTGCATCGCTGTACCTGCGTTGTCGGTCTGGTTGTCGCAATGTTCGCGTGTCGCGTCGCCAACGCTGGCACCCTCCAATTCACCACGAATTCGATCGCGACTCAGACGCTCTCTTCGCCCCTGTTCGGCCCGAATCCCGCCACGATCACGGCGAAGGGGTTGCAGAATTTCACCCTCGACCCGAGTACCGGGTCGGCGAACGTCACCTCGGACTTCAATGGCAACGACTTCCCCAACCCGTTCAGTCCGGGAAGTTTCTGGTCGTATCATCTCTACAATACGACGACGGCAGGCACGATTACACCGAATGGCGGGGGTCTGTACACGGTCACTTTCCCTGTCCTCTTCGCGCTGACGCTGACGAGCGGCCCTCTGGCCAGGGTGTCTTTCGAAACTTACGACTTGGCGACCTTCATGGCAGCCGATACGTCACTGCCATTTCCGCCCGGAACTACGTTCGCCGACCCGACGCGCACTCCCGACCCTAGTTCCCCCGATGCGGTCGGGATCTATGCCGTCAACACGGTGCCCGGATTTTTCAACGCGGGGGACCCGATCGGGATCAGCTACAACAGGGAGGTAGTTATCGCGAGTGTCGTCCCGGAACCCGCCACCCTCACCATGCTCGGCCTCGGCATCGCTAGCCTGGCCGGCTACGGCCTCCGTCGCCGCCGGGCGAAGGTCACCGCCGCCTGACCCGACGGATCAACGCCGGGGCCGTCGTCACCCCCGGATGCCTCCCAACAGGACAGCCCCGAGGGTACGCCCACCCTCGGGGCTGTCGTCATTCCTGCCATACGGCGTGGGACGCCAAGAATCGCCCCAGTCTCGGCGAGCCAGAGGGTAGGCGTCAGGGTCGCCCGGCTCGGTGTCCGCAACAGGCTGACCGCATCGTCCTTGCCGGCCCAGGTGAACGAGAACCGGCCCGGCCCCGAATCGACCGCCGCGCCCGGCGTCGCGCGGAGCCTGTCGGAATCGATCCGGGTTCCCAGGGAAGGCCGAGTGTGAAGCCATGTAGGCGGCATCGTGCCCCTTCATCCCTCAACTCTCTGCAGAGGTGCGGCGGCCAGTTTCAGCAACATGCTGATGTATTCGACGCCGTCCTCGTCGTCCGAGTAGATCCTGAAATACTCTTCGAAATGGGCCGCCTTGTACGCCTTGATCGCCCGCACATTCATGGGGTGGACGAACAGGCCGAGGAGCGGGTGTCGATCGGCATGCTTCCTCGCCTCGAAAACGAGGTGTTCGAGCATCTGCGTCGAGTAACGAGGCGGGTCGTTCTTCGGGCAACCCCAGAATCGCTTCTGGATGGCGACGTTCGGAATGACACTGATGGGCACCCGAGGGTCGTCGGCGGTCGGCCACTCCCAATTCGACGCCCCGAGGGCGCTGTACCCGACCAGTTCTCCTGCCCCGTTGACGTGCAGCCAGACCTCCAGTTTGCCCTTTCGCTTCCGCATCTCGTAGAGCGCGCCGTTCTTGACACCGGGTCCGGCCTTGATCCACGCGGCGAGGGGGCGTTCCCAGTCCTCGTCACCGCACTCGAAATCGGTGACGGCCTTCAGCAACTCCTCGCTGTAGGGAATCTTCCGCAGGTGGTCGGGCATCGTGATGCGTTCCCTGGCGCGAAGGGGCGTATCCTGTATCCGCCTGACATGCCACGTCGGATCGCCTCCGACAACACAAAAGGTCGTCGCGTTTTTACGGAAAGCGGCGACCTCGAAGTTCCTGAACGACGATCAGCGGATCTTCTCAAGGAGAACCGAGGCGTCAGCCGTCGGCATTTCCCGGCCACTGTAGGTCGGATGGCCCTCGTCGTCGAGAATGTTCTTGATCTCGGCAGCCGCCTGGTTGCTCAAGCGGATGTCGCGCAGGCCGGGCGGAAGGGGGACGGAAGCGTCCTCCACGCCCGCATCCTCCAAGTGACCGTTCTCCGCCGGAGGGCCGAGGCAGGGTCGGACGCGCTGGTCGTAGTCGGTGGGGATCGGCATGGCCACCTCGTGGTAAAAGACAAGGGTCTCCGGCAAGGATCGCTCCCGAAATCCTTGGCGAACAAGGCCGGACGGCCAGAAGAGCGCGGCCTGCTTCATAGGCCGGCAGGGTCGCCTGTTCATTCTATCGTAACAGGCAAGTAGCTCCCAGCGCAGTTTCTGTGCGCCGAAAGCGACTAGGCGGGCCGAGAGGGCCGAATCACTCTGCCACGACCCTTCACCCCGTCATCCGACCGGGTGCCTCCTCGCGCACGAGCCACTTCTGCATCCGGCCCAGTTCCTTCGTCCAGCCGTCGCTCGCCCTCTTGGTGCCGAAGGCGTCGAGCATCAGGTCGAGCGTCTCGATCAAGTGGCGGATCTGCGTGACGCGCTCCTCCAGCCGGGCACGCTCCTCGCTGGACTCCGGGGCGGGGATCTTCGCGCCGGTCACGGCGAGGTTCTCGGCGGCGAGCGTGAGGTCGTACTGCGCGTCGTGGCGCACGATGGTTAGCCCGGTCTTGCGCGGGAGTTTGCCGCTCTGGATGGCGCGCCGGGCCTCGGGGAGGCGCGTCGGGCCTTCGTGGGTGATGCTCTCCCGGCCCGTCTGGCCGCGCGGGCACTCCAGGGCGAGCGTCGAACTCATCATGACCACGACTTCGCTGCCGTCGCTCAGTTTCAGCGTGTCGTCCTCGTTCTCCAGATACCACCACAGCCAGAGGAGGAACTCGTTGCCGAGGAAATCCTTACTGATGTCGTCGAGGATCCAACTGACCTCGCTCGCCGACGCTCCGGGGATGAACGCCGACGGGCTGGCGTCCTCGATGCCGCGCGTCTGGTTGCGCGCCTCCGCCAGGCGGTAGGACAGCACGCCCGAAGTGAGCATCTCGAACTTCTGGCCGAACGTCTGCTCGAAGAGCTGGTGCAGCCGGTCGATGATCGTCACCGAAGTGGTCCCGACGAGCAACTCGTTCGACATCGAATCCCAGAGGACGGGATACGCCTTGCGGCGGAGGAAGCGCCCGTCCTTCGCCTCGTCCTCGACGCGCTGGCGCGCGGTGTCGCGCGCCTCGCGGCGCTGGCGGTTCGAGGGCCGACCCGTGGGGTTCTTGGATGCGAGCGCCTGGAGTTCGATGGCGGTGTAGGCCCGGATCAGGTCCGAGGGGATCTTGTTCGCGTCGATCCGAAGGGCGAACTGGAGCGAATCGTTGATGACGTTCTTCTCCAGGTCGAACTTGGTGTCGAGGATGTGTTCGCCCCCGCTCCACCCCGCCTCGATGCCGTCGGCGGCGGCGACGCGCTGGATGCCGATCCGGTTGCGCTCGAGGCGCTCGAGGTGTTCGGTGCCGAACGTCCCCGGCGCCGGACCGGTGACCTTGAACCGTAGATAGCTGAGTCGTCCGGTGAAGAAAGCCATATCGCGAACACCTCCTGAGCGGGCGGAATCGCCCGAGTATATATCGGCATCCGCCGGTTCGCGATGTAGGTAGGTTGTGGGCAAATCAGGAAGAGGCCCGGCGGAGCCGGTCGCGCACGGCAAGCCAGGCATCCTCGTCGGGGGGGAGTTCGACGATCAGGCGGTCGAATCCTTCCGCGTCGAGCAGGTGGAGCGCCCCATAGAGTCGGGCCGCATAACCGACGGGGTCCGCCGGCAGGGTCAGGATGCGACTGCCTGAGCGGGATACCTGGCGGGTGACGAGAGCGACACGAAGCCCCGCGTTAAGGAGTTCCTCGACGCGAGCCGAGCCGTCGCCCTCGACGCACTCCAGCGGCGTTCGCGGGGCGTAGTGGCGTGCCAGCATTCCAGGCGAGGGTAAGGAGGTGGACGGGGTCGCGACGTTCCGCAGAATCGGCCCGAGGATGCGTTCGAGCGCGGCGGGGTCGATTAGCCCCGGACGCAGGAGCCGGGCCGGGCGTGTCGTGACATCGACGACGGTCGATTCGATTCCGCCGGATGTCGGGCCGCCATCGAGGATGAGGTCGATGCGGTCGTTCAGGTCGGCGAAGACGTGTTGTGCCTTGGTCGGCGAAAGATGATTCGAGCGGTTCGCACTGGGGGCGGCGACGGGCAGGCCGAGCATTGCCAACAGACGAAGGGCGACCGGGTGCGACGGGATGCGGACGGCGACCGTAGGGCCGCCCGCGGTGACGACATCGGGCACTTCGCGGCGACGGGGCAAGACGAGCGTCAGCGGGCCGGGCCAGAACGCGGCGGCGAGTCGGTCGGCATCGTCGGGCCAATCGCTGGCGATGAGCGCCACCTGCGCGATCGAGGCGACGTGGACGATGACGGGATTCGTCGCGGGTCGGCCCTTGGCGGCGAAGATCCGAAGGACGGCGTCGGCGTCGAGGGCGTTCGCGCCGAGGCCGTAGACGGTCTCGGTGGGGAAGGCGACGAGTTTGCCTGCGTGCAGAGCCGCGACGGCGCGGGCGAGGCTCGCGTCGAGTCGGTCGGCGGCACAGGAGAGGACCGGCGTGGGCATCGGCGTTTGACCAGGCGACAAAGGCGACCTAGAGTCATGATACGACCCCGGCTATGGAGTTCATGACCATGATCCCCCTTCGTCCCGCCCTCGACTCCGACCTGCCGCAGACGTTCGAGCGCCGCGCCTTCGTGCGCTACGCGCGACGACTCGACGCGCTCTGGCTCTACCTGGGGGTCTCTAGCCGTGATCTGACCAGTGCCCAACTCACCGACCTGTCGATCACGGGCGTCGGCCTGATGGTGGATCACAAGTTTCCCGTCCACACCTCGCTCGCGATCCGCCTGCCGACGATCACGCAGGGATGGAGCACGCACCTCGTGCGCGTCAAGCGCTGCGTCGAGGCCGGCGCGGGGCAGTACGAGATCGGGTGTACCTTCGTCAAGCCGCTCTCGGCAACACAGTTGCAGGGGTTCTTGCAGAAGTGAGTCGCGGCGAATCTATGCGACGGAACGACGAAGCTCACTGGTCGCAACCAGTGAGCCTTGGAGCCGGGATTATTTCTTGATTAGCACTTCCGTGATCTTGCCGTCTTCTTCCTCCAGTTCGACCTTCACCCCGGCCTTCAGGTGCTTGGGGTAGTCCGCGAGCTTGAGTACCTTGCCGTCGGCCCCGTGGACGTGGGGATGGCCCTTGACGAACTCGATGGTCTTCTCCTTGCCGTCCACCTTGACGACGAGCTTGTTCTTCTCGTACTTGACGACGACGCCGTCGGCCGCCATCAAGACGCCCGTCATCATCACCACGCCGACAATCGCCGCGAATGCACGCATCATGGGTACGGTTTCCTGAAAGAGTCTCTGATCCGAACCGAGTCCTACCACGTCTTACGAAAGGGTAGGATCTATCGCCCGAAGGGCAAGGGGGCGGCACGACCCCAGGTCACTTCTTGGTAGCGACTTTGGTGAGCGCCTTGAGGACGTTGGGAGCCTCGGTATCGTTCACGGACTTGTAGGCGAATCGCGCGGCGACCTTGCCCTTGGCGGCGACGATGACCGTTAGGTGTGCGTCGCCGTTGATGTTCCAGCCCTTGGGGTCGTTGCCCTCGAACGAACACAGTGCGGTCGTGGCATAGTTGACCGACATCTGGATCTTCGGCAGATGTTCCTTCGTCGTGGGTTCGTCGTCGGTCAGCCAGACGGCGACGAGGTAGACGTCTTTGAAATCGTCGTTGGCCGCCTCGTCGAGCTTCTTGACGAAGCGGTGCATGGGGCGGTCGAACTTGCCCGCCGGCACGAAGAGGTAGATCGTGACCTTGTCCTTGCGAAGGGCGGCGTAGTCGACCGACTTTTCCTTGTTCTCCCCGGTGCAGTCATAGACTTTCAGCGCGGGGATCTTCGCGCCCTTCTCGGGGCCGGACTCCAGGTCCGCCGCGCGGGTGACGCCGACGGCAAGGAAGAGGCACGAGGCGAGGAGAGGATATCGCACGGAGAGACTCCCAAAGGTGGTAAATCGGTCGGAGAACGGGACTCGGTGTAGGTCCGGTTTCCAACCGGACATTTGCAGCCTGTCCGGTTAGAAACCGGACCTAGCTCCCCAAAATTTCTTAGCCTCTCAGCCAGTTCCTTGCCGACTACGGTGGCCGGCCTGTGAGCCGGCGAGGGTGAAGAACGTGCGGATCTCCGGCGTGAGTTCCGGATGCCGACGGATCAACTCCTCCTGGTCGGGTACACGCCTCTGCTCGGAGGCGGGAATGTAGGCGGCCAACACGTCCTCGACGGTCAACCCGTCCGCCCCTGGCCACGACAGCGCATTCGGGGACATCATGAGGTCGAGCAGAACCCCTCGAAGGCATTGGTCCTCACTCGAACAGGATTGCAGTTCGTACCCCATGATTTACTCCTCGATGTCAGAAAGGGAGCTGTCAAACGCAAGCCGCCGAGAGGGCGCGGAGTAGCGCCCGGAAGAAGTCCTGCCACCGGCGCGAGGAGTCGCGACGAATGCGGGTCGTCTGGCCGAATGCAGAGAGGCGGTCGGAGTCGTGGCGCGTGAGCGTCGGCATGGTTCACCGTTGAGTCGGAAAGGAGAAGGGATCCGTATCGGCTCGGAACGAGCGATGCTGGATGTTGCTATACAGGGAATGCCTTTCGGAAACGACCAGGGGACAACGAATGCAAAGAATTTTGGAGATATTGTCCCCTGGGGGCCGTGGGTGGGCATTTCCCTGGTAGGCAGCGACATTGCTCGTTGCTACCGACCGGGTCGGGGGAATACAATCGACCTCTCCGAAACCAGACGCTCGCGTTCAGGGAGGTGTGCCCATGCCATCCGACGGCTCGGTCACGAAGTGGATCGACCAGCTCCAGGTGGGCGATGCCGTCGCGGTGCGGCAATTGTGGCAGCGCTACTTCCACCGCCTCGTGGGCCTGGC
>JANXSH010000163.1 GCA_025356615.1 Planctomycetia bacterium
TTCATTTAGTTGAAGGGCTATGTATCGTGTTCGACGAATCCGAGAATGAGTATTCTGAAGACTGCGCCGATGCGATTAGTCATCCTGTGCCGCAACGGGCTGGATGCAAAGCCGGCGAGTGCTTCCGCGTTCGAGGATGAAGTGATCCTCGAACACGATTCGGCGTTCGAAGTCCGTAAAGTCCGCAGGCCGTCGGATGCCGGCCAGGTGGTCATCAAGCTGGAGCAACTGATCCTATGAACGAGAACCAACCCGGCTCGATCGACGCCATCCGTGAAGAGCGGTTCGTAGAAACGGAAGCGGATGCGTTCGTTTTCCTGTCCAAAGAAGAGTCCGACCGTATTCGCGAACGGGCGAAACTCGCGCAGGAAGCCAAGACTGCCCAAAGCCAAGAGGCAGTCGCTCCGTGACGCAGGTCACATCACCGTCTCCAAATACTCCACATCCGGTATCCGCTTCCGCAACTCGTCCTCCAGCCCCATGATGACCGCACGGGCCGACGAGGGGCAACTGCCGCAAGTGCCGCTCAGACGGACCTGGACGACGCCTCGGTCGCAGCCCACCACCTCGACGCCGGTGGCGTCCATCTCGAGGGCGGGAAGGATCTCCTCCGCGACCACCTGGGCGACGCGCGAACGCAGGCTCTCATCCGCTGGGGTCATGGTGCCTCTCCTATCAGCGATCTTACATGGGCGACATCTCGACTCAACTGGGCGACGAGGTCCGCGACGCCGGGGAAGGGCCGGGTGTCGCGGAGGCGTTCGACGAAGTCGATGCTCACGACCTGCGAATACAGGTCGCCCGAATAGTCGAGCAGGTGGACCTCGATCTTGCGGAGTTGCTCCGCGAACGTCGGGTTGGGGCCGATGTTGGCCGCCCCGGCGCGGACCTCGCCGCCGGGCAGCGTCGCGCGGACGGCGTAGACGCCGTCGCCGGGGATGATCGTTTCGACCCGCTCCAGGTTCGCCGTCGGGAAGCCGATCGTCCGGCCCCGTCTGGCTCCGGGCACGACCTGGCCGCGAAGCCGGTAGTCGCGTCCCAGGAACTTCCGCGCGCTCGCCACGTCTCCTCGATGGAGGTCGGCGCGGATGCGGCTGCTGGACACCTCGGCCCCCTCGAGGGCGACGGGAACGATCACCTCGAGGACTACGTCGGATTCCCGGCACAAACGGCCCAAGAGGCCGAGATCCCCCTCGCGCCCCCTCCCGAAGGCGAAGGTCGGGCCTTCGACCACGGCGCGGGCGCTCAGTCGATCCCGGATGACCTCCGAGAAGAACTCTCCGGCCTGGAGGTCGAGTAAGTCCGCCGTCACGCGCAGGATCAAGACTTCGTCGGCACCGAGTCGGAGGAGGTATTCGGCCCGCGCGTCGGGCGTCGTCAGGAGTTCGAGCCGGATGTCGGGGCGGAGGATCGAGAGCGGATGCGGGTCGAACGTGACGGCGACGGCCGGCCCGCCCACCTGTCCGGCACGACGACCCAGTGCCGTGAGCAGGACCGCGTGTCCGCGATGCGCGCCGTCGAAATTGCCGATGGCGATCGCGCCGTGTCGGCAACTCGTCGGGAACTCGGCTCGCCATTCGACTCGGTGGATCGGCATCGTAGGGATCAATCTTCGGTTCGATTCGCGCAGCTGCGCGAGGGGGTCAGAGATTGGGGAGGGCGAGGGAGGTGAGGTGGCGTCAAGGTCGGTGCAATCGATTCTTTGGACACGTCTTCTACGGACCTTCACCGTCCCCGAACGCCGGAATGTATCACGCGGGCCGAAGCGCGATTACAATAGAAGTAGGCCGGGAGACACCATCCGGTTCCCGTCCGATTTCTGTCCATGCCGTCTGGGTTAGGGGAGATTCCCCATGAACGAGCCCCGTTTAGACCGCGCATCGGATTCCTTCCCCGTCAGCGACGCCGCACACTCGGCTCCCCCTCACGGACACGCTTCCGTGGGGGGTCCGGTTCGCCGTCCGCTACCCCGTTACAAAGTCGTCCTGCATCGCAACCCTTCCCTCGATCTGATGTTCGTCGTCCGCAGTGTCATGGAGCTGACCCGCTACATGCGGGCCGAGGCCACCCATAAGATGTGGGAGTCGTATCATAGCGGGCGCTCGATCCTCCTCTCCACCTGGCTCGAACGCGCTGAGTTGTACGTCGAACAGTTCGCCGATAAGGGTCTGATAACCTCTATCGAGCCGCTGTAACCTATCCGTCGAAACCTCTCCGAGGTACGGGGCACTGGCCCCGTACCTCGATAATCTCTCGTTGGAGCCATCTTCGTCCCGGAGCGGCGATGCGTAAGCACGCCGGTGCAGGCGCGGCGCTGATCGTTGCCCCTGCTTGGACGAGGCGCGTCGAACGCTCGCCCTTGGTTTAACTTACGGGAGTGACCTGCACCGTTGGGCTGACGCCGCGCCGCTCCGAAATGATCGCACGGGTCTCGTACACTCATTCGCCCCCTCCGACACAGATCCAACCGGCCCATGCCGCCGGGTACGGGTGCTGCCTGCTCATCTCGAGCCGGGCGCGTCGCAGCGACTCCGCAGGCGATTTCCCCTCCCGGATGCCCGCGTAGAATCGCTCGACCATTTCGGCGCGAACGTTCTCGGGCGTAGGCCACAGGCTCATGACGATGTTTCGCGTGCCCGCGTGGAGGAGGGCACCGACGAGGCCGCTCACCCTCCACCACGCCCCCTGGAGCATCGACGGCGTGGCGCAGGCGGTGAGCAGGACGTAGGGGGTTTGCCACAAGTCGAGGCGCGTGATGTCACGGGAGTGCATCGCCTCGTCCCCGGACAGGCCGAGTCCGCACAGCGTCAACGGGTTCTGCCAGGGCGGCACGAAAGACGGGTCGGCGGCCATCTTCTGGTAGAGGTCGAACGAGTCGAGGAGGAATTCCGTCGGCGTCGCGAGGTGGACCCCACGCGGCGAATGCAGGGCGAACATCACCTCCCGGACGGGATCCGTCGCGGGCGTCGGCTTCACCCCGAGTTGCGCGGCGGCGACGGCGACTTCGTCGCGAATCCCCCGGAGGAAGCGCCAGCCGATCGTCGGCTTCTTCCGGCCCAGCAGTCTCTCGAACCAGGCCACGACCCCTCGCCCGATCGAGGTCCGAGACGGCGTCCCGGCACCCAGGATGAACGGTGCGGAGAGGGCCGTCTCGACGCGCCCCCGGAGGAGGTCGCGGCCACTGAGGACGTGCAGGACCTCGTAGCGATTCAACAGGTGTCGGCCGTCGGGCATGGGCAAGGCGTCGACGGGGAGGTGGAGCAACTCGCCGTCCGGGGCGAAGATCAGACCGCGACAGTCCGCGACGATCGGGGCCAATGGGGCGATGAGGGCGGCGTAGAGGGCCGGTCCCGCCTCCGCGTCCCCTGAGTTGCCGGCGGTCTCGAGCCACTGCCTCCAACCGGCGACGTTCGCCTCGATTTCCTTCGCCAGCCCGAGGTCGAACACGGCGGGGTTGGAATCGCCGGACTTCAGAACGAATGCGAGATACCGACCGGGGCGCTCTGCCGGCTCCGCGCCGGGTGCCGGGTAGATGGTCGCGAAGTTCGTCGCGCGATAGTGGACGAACTCGACGAGCGCCCAGCCGGGGGCGAGGGCCGCCCGCACCGCCTCGGTGTCTACGCGAAGGAGGCGACGGCGGCGGGCCAACTCGGGGACGTGATCGCCAAGCTCACTCTCGAGTTGGTTCCGGTCCGCGAGCCACCGCTCGATCAGGTCGCGATGCGTCTCCAGCCCTTCGGGGCCGGGACCGGCGAATCGCTTGCTCGCGATCTGACGATCCAGCAGCCAGAGTCGTCGCAGGTCGTCGGCGTGGACCGGATACTTCGCCTGCCACGCTGCCAGAGGAGGCTCGGCGAGGATGTCCATCCCGAGGCGCTTTCGCCTCAAGACGAGATCGAGGGTGCGCCAGGCACCCGCCGGATCGGCGATCAGTTGCGGCGCGACGAGGGACAGGCACGTCTCGAAATTCTCGTGCATCCCCTGCGTGGAGAAGGCGCGGAACCGCTCGGGGACCAGCGCCAACAACTGCGCCACCTGTCGGCCATCGACATCCGCGAGGCGTTCGAGCATCGTCCTCGCCTCGGCCCCCCGGCCCGTCGCCGCGCAAAGGGCGGCCAGATTGAACACCGCCCCGGCGTGCGCCGGGTGTTCCTCCCCGACGCTCGCCAGGACACCGGCCAGGCTCCGGCGGAGGAGCGGTTCGGCGAGGTCCATACGACCGCGAGCGAGGTGGATGCTGGCGAGGTTGTTCTCGGCCAGGGCCAGCCCCATCGCGCCGGAATCTTCCTCGGGCGTGTTCCCGACCTCTTCGACCTCCTCGATTCCTTCGTCCTCGTCGTCCTCCTCGTCGTCTTCTTCGTCTTCTTCGTCTCGTTCCCTGGCGGCATCCCGCTCACGCTCCATCGTCTGGACGGCCTGACGGCAGAGCGCTTCCGCCTCGTCGAGTTTGCCCTGAGAACGATAGATGTCGGCGAGTTGCTGCTGGCCAGGAACCAGAATGGGGCTATTGGTCCCGAAGAGGCGACGGATGATCGTGAGCCGTTGTTGGAGGAACTTCTCGGCCTCGCCGAGGTCGCCCCGCGCCTGGTGCAGGCTCGCCATCTGGCGGAGGAGGTTGATGTTCTCCGCGTGGTCCTCGCCGAGGGAGCGGCGAATGATGTCCCCCGCCTGGCGGTAGGTCTCGAGCGCCTCGTCGATCTTGCCGCGCGACGCCTGCAATCCGGCGATCTCGCTGAGGACCGAAGCGACGGCGGGGTGCCCTTTGCCGAGCGACGAGCGCGTCCGCGCGAGCGAACGGTCGTAGAGATCCTCGGCCTCGTCGAGGGCGGTCTCGTCGCCGCCGGCCCGCGCCTGGACCATGCCCGCGAGGATGTGCAAACCGATGGCCGTGTCGGGGTGATCCAGCCCGCGCTCCTTCTCGACGATGACGAGCGATTCGCGCTGGAGGAGTTCGGCGGCCTCCGCTTCGGAGAGCGCCCGGAGCGTGTTGGCGAGGTTGGACTGGTCCTGCGCGTGTTGGAGGTGGTCCTCGGGGAAGGCCGCGAGGTGGATCGCCTGGACCTGTCGCCAGAGCGGCTCGGCGGCGACGTGGTCGCCGACGCCGCTGTGCAAGCGGGCGAGGTCGCTCAGGATGGGGACGAGCATGGGCGAGCGTTCCCCGACCTGGGTCGTGAGCCGTTCGCGGGCGTATTCCAGGTGTTCGCGGGCGGGCGGGTAGTTGCCCCCGGCCTGCTCGAAGAGGGCGAGCGAGTGGAGCATGCGCAGCGTCGCCGGGTTGTCGTCGCCGTGGTGTGCCCGCATGATCTGGAGCGCCTGGCGGAACAGGGGGCCGGCCTCGTCGAGGCGGTGCATGGCCTGATAGACCGTCGCCAATCCGTGGAGGCTCTGGGCGTGGTCCGGGTGGGAGTCGCCGAGCTGTTGCTGGCGGATCTCGCGTGCCCTCTGATAGAGGTGTTCGGCCGTCCCGAGGTCGCCCGTCTGGTGGTGCAGCCCGGCGAGGTCGTGGAGGGCGGCGGCGTATTCGGGGTGTTCGTCGCCGTGGGCCTTCTCGAAGATGTCGATGACCTCGCGGTAGCGCACCTCGGCGGCGGAGATGTTGTTCATCGCCAGGTAGAGCCGGGCGAGGTGCTGCACCGCGCGGGCGTGATCGACGTGGTCCTCGCCGACGCGCACGCGCTCCGCCTCGGCGACCTGGGTGAAGAGTTCCTCGGCCTTGGCCGTGTCCCCCTTCTGCCAGTGGAGTTCGGCGAGGCCCGAGAGCGCCTGGATCGTCTCGGGGTGGGCGTCGCCCAGACTCTTGCGGAGCGCCTCCAGGGCGCTCTCCTCGAGCGCCATCGCCTCGGCGTACTTCCCCTGCGAGGCGAAGAGGGCGGCGAGGTTCCGCATCGCCTCGGAGTGCAGCGGGTGGCCCTCGCCGAGCGACCGCGCCCGGCACGCGATCACCTCGCGGATGAGCGGCTCGGCCTCGGTGAGTCGGCCCTGCACCTGGTAGATCCGCGCGAGGCCGTCGAGGCTGGAGGCGAGCAGCGCGCTGCCGTCGTCGCCCTCGGCGTCCGGCGTCGTCGCCGCGAGTTTGCGGGCCTGCTCGACGGCCTGGAGTCCCAGTTGGTCCGCCTCGTCGGGTCGGTTCTGCGCGCCGACGACGCGCGCCAACCCCTGGAGCGTCTCGATCAGCTCCAGCGCGCAGGCCGAGCCGTGCGGCTGGAGCAACTCGACCGCCTTGCGGTAGTGTTCCTCGGCCTCGGGATACCGCTCCTGGGCGGCACACACCTCGCCGAGGTCGCGGAGGCAGCCGGCGACGTGCGGGTGGCGATCGCCCAAGGCCGCGCGGTAGATGTCGAGGGCTTCTTGATACTGCTTCTCGGCGTCGGCGTGGCGGCGCTGGGTCTGGTAGGTGTAGGCCAGGGCGGCGAGGCCGTCGGCGACGTGCGGGTGTCGCTCGCCGAGCGCGGCGCGGGTGATGGCGATGCCCTGGTTGGCGAGGCGCAGCGCCTCGTCGGGTCGGCCCTGGACGGCGCGGATCAGTGCGAGGTTCTCCAGCGCCCCGGCGTAACGGTGGTGCTGTTCGCCCAACGCCTGCCCGCGTACCTCGCGGACGTGGAGTGCGAGGCGCTCGGCCTCGTCGAGCCGGGCCTGGTGCAGGTGGAAGCGCGAGAGGAGTTGTTCGCCGGTGGCGAACTCGGGGTGGTCCGCCCCCCGGCTCTTGCGCAAGATGTCCATCGCCCGATGGGCCAGGTTTTCGCCGGCCCGGAGGCGGCCATGTCGCCAGGAGATCCACGCCTGCGTCACGAGGCTCTGGGCGTAGGCCGGGTCGTCGCCGCCGAGGAGGTCGAGGCGCATCAGGCGCGAGCGGAGGTAGAACGCCTCCGCCTCCGCGTGCCGGGCGGTCAGGTCGCACAGCCCGCCGAGGTCGTGGAGGCTCTGGGCGAGGTCGGCGTGCTTGCCGAGGGTCAACTCGCGAATCCCCATCGCGGAGCGGAAGAGGCGCTCGGCCCCGGCGTATTGTCCGAGTTCTTCGTAGAGTCGGCCCAATTCGTGGAGCGTCCGCGCGTAGTCGGCGTGTTCCTTCCCCAGCGTCGAGGCTCCCAGCGATAGGGCCTGGAGAAGGGGCGACTCGGCCTGGGCGTATTGCCCCAGTTCGCGGCGGACGACGCCCTCGAGTTCGAGCCGGCGCGCCCGTTCGGCGGGGGGGAGCGAGGTGGGGCCGGATTCATCCAACGGCAGCGCGGCGAGCGCTTCGCGGAATCGGCCCTGGCCGACGAGGCCGGCGATCTGTTCGGTGACCGCCACTTGGGCGGCGATGTCTGCGGGCTGCCGTGACATGGAAGGCTCGGAACTCGCTTGGGCTAAGGAAGGATCGATGAACCCCGGATTCTGCGTCTACGACACGAAGGGGGCACTGGGTGTATTCTAGCAGGTAGGACAACCATCGTCAGAATGGATCAGGACCGGGAGGATACAGGCGCTCCTTTCCGCTTGGGTGTGGCAAAAGTTTCGGAGGGGGGATCTGGGAGATTTCCCAGGCCAAGGCGGGGGCTACGAAGCCCGACGCGCGAGCGAGGGAATGAGGCACGTCGGAGGTACGGCAAGGTTCTCCCTCGCTGGCGCGTCGGGCTTTGTTCCCGGCACAGATGCGTTCCCGAATCTTTTGCCACACCTCTCCTCTTCGCCGATTGGGGAATAACTGGACGGTGGATGATCCGTGAGATAGGGTTGATGGCGTATGTTCGCGCAGGGTCGCGCGAGTCCGGGCGACGACATGAGGAAGAACCATGCAGGCACCCCAAACAACCATTTCCCACTACGCGGGAGAGGAACCCCTGCCGGGGTATCGCCTCATCTCGCCCCTGGGACAAGGGGGGTTCGGCGAAGTCTGGAAGTGCGAGGCACCCGGCGGGTTCTACAAGGCGATCAAGTTCGTCCGACCCGACACCGAAGGGAGTCAAACCGCCAGTCAGGAGAGTGCCGCGCTCGAGCGAATCAAGCTCCTGCGCCATCCGTTCATCCTGACGCTCGAGCGCGTCGAGGAGAACGCCGGCGAACTCATCGTCGTCATGGAACTCGCGGACGAAAGCCTCTACGCCCTCCAGGGCAAGTACCGCGAGCAAAACGCGCCCGGCGTCCCGCGCGACGAGCTGTTGAGCTACATGCACGAAGTCGCCGAGGCGCTCGACTGGCTGAACTTCGAGCACGGCCTGCAACACCTCGACATCAAGCCGCACAATCTGTTCCTCATCTCCGGCCACGTCAAGGTGGCGGACTTCGGCCTCGTCCACCATCTCGGCGACGACGCGGACCAGACGCCGGCCCGGCTCGGCGGCGTCACGCCCCTGTACAGCGCCCCGGAGATGCTGCGCGGCACTCTGAGCCGACACAGCGACCAATACAGCCTCGCGGTCGTGTACCAGCAGCTCCTGACCGGGACCGTGCCGTTCTGGCACGAGAACGTCTACGACCTCATGATGCAACATCTTTGCGGCGAGCCGGACCTCGCGGCGCTGCCCGAAGAG
>JANXSH010000174.1 GCA_025356615.1 Planctomycetia bacterium
CCACCATGCGAGTTGGTCCGCCAAGCCGACCGTGGTGCAGAAGGTGTTCACCGCGAAGGACTTGCCTACGACGTTCGACCTCGACGTGCCGACGCCCGAGGGCAAGCACCCGGTCTACCCGCGCATGCTCTTCCTGCGGCGGGAGATCCTCGCCCCCGGCTCCAATCCGCAGCCGTTGCCCGAAGGGGCCGAGACGCTGAAGGCGAGTACGGCGGAGGAGTTGCCGACGTTGCCGAACCCGTTCACGGTCGGCACCGCAAAGGGGGCGAAGGGGAAGTAGAAGGCGGAGTTCTGCGTATTGTGCGTATTCTGCGCGTCGATTCGGTCGTTCAGCCGCAGCATGCCAACGGGTGTCACGGGAACTCTCGAGGTTTTTGAGTAGGCGTGCGGAAGGGCCAAATTTCTGCGCGCCTCGGCACCTCGCATCCGTGTACAAAAAGCACAAAAAGCGCAAAACTCCCCTGCCAAGTGTCCGTGAGGGGCAATTCGACCCGGCGTGCGACGGAGTCTGATCTATCAAGGCCGTCCTCACGTCCCCGGCGATGCCGGGAACCCCAGGAAGTTCCGCGTCAGCGTCCCGCCCGCCTGGAGCAGCTCGCGCAGCGACCGCTCGAAGTCTTCGCCCGTCACCGGGAGCGGCTCTCCCGCCGCGCCGCGCTCCAGCGCCAGCAGGACGGCCCGGCGGAAGAGTTCCTTCAGGAACGCCGGACTCGCGCCGTCGGTGCGGGCCAGCATCGCCTCGAGGTCGAGGCCGCTCACGTCGAGGCCGCGCCGGAACTGGGCGAACAGCCTCCGACGACATTCGAGATCCGGTAAGGGGAAATAGATCGCCTGATCGACCCGGCCCGGCCGGGAGGCGAGCGCCGGCTCGAGGATCTCGGGCCGATTCGTCGTCAGCAGGAACACGATGTCGGAGCCAGCGCCGAGGCCGTCCATCTCGTCGAGTAGGTCGTGCAACAGCGCCCCGTGGCGGTTGTTCCGCCGGTCGGCCCCGATGAGGTCCACGTCCTCGAGGATGACGAGGCTCGGCGCGAGCAGCTTCGCGAGCTGGCACGTCGGGCGGAGTAGCGCGTATTGCCGACCGTGGACGAGCAGCACGGTCGCGCTGACGTTCGTCGCCAGGTAGCGCGTGACGAGGGTCTTCCCCGTCCCCGGCGGGCCGTGCAGCAGCACGCCGTGGCGCGTCCCCTGTCCCGCCCTGCGGAGCGCCTCGGCGTGGCGGAAGAACTCGAGGATGTTGCGGTCGATCGTCTCCTGCAACTCCGGCGGCAGGACGATCTCCTCGCGGCCCGCCTCGCTCATGTCGTGGAACTGGACGGCGAGGTCGTTCTCCTGGTTCTTGATCCGCTGCACCGAGAGGACCTGTCCGCGATAGACGCTCTGCTCGCGGCCGATGCGCAGGATCTCGTTCAGAGCCGCGCGGGCGTCTGGTTCGTTGCGCCCGAGGATCTGCAAGACGGCGCGTCGACTCGCCCCCTTGGCTCGCTGTAGCACCAGGACGCAGACGGGGCGGTCGAGGATGCGGAGCAGGTACAGGGCGTTGCAGGCGCAGTTGAGTGTCTCCTCCGTCGAGGTCGGGTGGGGATCCCAGACGATTGCCGTCGGGTACGAGTTGCCCGCGATCAGCCCGACGATGTCCGCAAAATATTGTTGTGCGAGCGCTTGCCCCACGTCATCGTCCATGCCTGCGGCGACCGGCGTGCCGAACGGTCCCTGCATCCCCGACCGCGAATGGAGCAAGTCGAGGGCCAGCTGGATGTTGGGGCGGTCCGCCGTCCGCACCATATGGCGCAGCACTTCGCCAATCTGGAAGCGCGACCCCATGAGCCTGACGACGTGACGACGGATGCCGAAGAGCCAAGCCGTGTAATAGCCGTAGCCGACGCACGCCCCGACGCTCGCGATTCCCGCAGCGACGGCGAGTCCGGGTTGGCCCAGGATGAGCATCACGATCGCGCCGACGGCACCGAGTACGAGGAACAGAATGAAGGGAAGATTTCGTATCACGTCTCATCAACCCTCACGCCAGGATGCCCTTCACCACTTCCCCATGCACGTTCGTCAGCCGGCGTTTGATGCCGTTGTGGTAGTACGTCAGCTTCTCGTGGTCGATCCCGAGCAAGTGAAGAATCGTCGCGTGGAAATCGTGCCAGGGAACCTTCTTCTCGACCGACTTCCATCCGAGGTCATCGGTCGCGCCGTAAGAGATGCCGTGCTTCAGGCCCGCGCCGGCGAGCCAGACGCTGAAGCCATACATATTGTGGTCGCGCCCCGTGCCGATGACGCCGGCGGCGGACTGGGCGAACGGCGTGCGTCCGAACTCCGTCGTGAACAGTACGAGCGTGTCGTCGATCATGCCGCGCTGGCGCAGGTCACGCAGGAGGGCGGCGACGGGCCGGTCGATGCGCTTCGCCTCCTGCGTGTGGTTGCCCTTCACGTCCTCGTGGCCGTCCCAGTTGATGCGGGGCGAACCGAACGAGCCGCCGGAGAAGAGTTGGACGAAGCGCACGCCCTGCTCGAGCAGTCGCCGCGCGAGGAGGCAA
>JANXSH010000314.1 GCA_025356615.1 Planctomycetia bacterium
GCTGTTCCACGCCCGCGTTCGCCAGGCCCGAGGAGGCACCGCGTTCTTCCATGACCGATCCCAAGTTGATTCGCAACTTTTCGATCATCGCCCACATCGATCACGGCAAGAGTACGCTCTGCGACCAGCTCCTCCTCAAGACGGGCGCGATCAGTGAACGCGACATGCGGGCACAGGTCCTCGACTCGATGGACCTGGAGCGCGAGCGCGGCATCACCATCCGCATGCACCCGGTGACGGTTTACCACCAGCACAAGGGCCAGACCTACGAACTCAACCTCGTGGACACGCCCGGCCACGTCGATTTCGGCTACGAGGTCTCGCGCAGCCTCGCGGCCTGCGAGGGGGCGATCCTGCTCGTCGATTCGACGCAGGGCGTCCAGGCGCAGACCGTCGCGACCGCCTACCTCGCCATCGAACACGACCTGACCATCGTCCCGGTCATGAACAAGATCGACATGGCCATCTCCCGCCCCGCCGACTGCCTGGCCGAGATGAACACCGCGCTGGGCATCAAGGCCGACGAAGTCCTCGGGGCGAGCGGCAAGACCGGGCAGGGTGTCGATGAGGTCCTCGCCGCCGTCATCGACCGTGTGCCCGCGCCGGGCGGCACGCCGGACGCGCCGCTCAAGGCGCTCGTCTACAACTCGCACTTCGACACCTACAAGGGCGTCGTCGTCTACGTCCGCGTCAAGGACGGGACGCTCCGTACCGGCATGCGCATCAAGCTCATGCGCGGCGGGACGGAGCATGTGGTCTCCGAGGTCGGCCAGTTCCGCCCGGCGGCGACGCCGTGCGCGGCCCTCGCCAACGGGCAGGTCGGCTTCTTCACCGCGAACCTGAAGAACATCGCCGAGGTCGGCATCGGCGACACCGTCACCGACGCCTTCAACGTCGCCGCCGAGCCGCTCCAGGGGTACAAGGAGCCGAAGCCGATGGTGTTCTCGGGCCTCTACCCGACGAACAACAACGACTTCGAGAACCTCCGCGAGGCGCTCGCCAAGCTTCGCCTCAACGACTCCAGTTTCAGCTACCAGCCCGAGAACAGCGAGGGCCTGGGCTTCGGCTTCCGCTGCGGCTTCCTCGGCATGCTCCACCGCGAGATCATTCAACAGCGCCTCGAGCGCGACTGCGACCTCGACCTCATCCAGACCGCGCCGAACGTCACCTACGAGATCCTCAACCGCAAGGGCGAGACGCTCGTCATCGACAACCCGCAGAAGATCCCCGACGGCGGCCAGATCGAGGAGTTCCGCGAGCCGTTCGTCCGCATCAGTTTCCTGCTGCCCGCCGAGAACATCGGCGCGATCATGACGCTCTGCCACGAGCGGCGCGGCGTCTACAACCGTACCGAATACCTCAGCCCGACGCGCGCCATCCTCGTCTTCGAGATGCCGCTGGCGGAGGTCATCTACGACCTCTACGACAAGCTCAAGTCGGTCACGCACGGCTACGGGACGATGGACTACGAGATCATCGCCTTCCGCGCGGCGGACCTCGTCCGGCTCGACCTGCTGGTCCACCACAATCGCGTCGAGGCGTTGTCCTCGATCGTCCACCGCTCGACCGCCGAGCGTCGCGGCCGGGCCATGCTCAAGAAGCTCCGCGAGGAGATCGACCGGCACCTCTTCGAGGTAGTCCTCCAGGCCGCCATCGGCGCGCGCATCATCGCCCGCGAGAACATCGCCGCGATGAAGAAGAACGTCACCGCCAAGTGTTACGGCGGCGACATCACCCGTAAGCGCAAACTCTGGGCGAAGCAGGCGGCGGGCAAGAAGCGCATGAAGCAAGTCGGCCAGGTCGCGCTGCCCCAAGAGGCGTTCCTCGCCGTACTGGAGACGGGAGACTGAGAGGCGAAATTCTCCTCCAGCGGGAAGTGTTACCTCCAGGGCTTCCTAAGTTGTGTCGTAAGTGTTTGTTTGACAGCTAGTTGCGCCGATCGAAGCATGTGAACGCCGGGACTTTCTCACTCTCCGGCCAATTCGGCCATACCGAGCGGACAATTC
>JANXSH010000327.1 GCA_025356615.1 Planctomycetia bacterium
GATGATCCCCAACCCTATGAGCAGTGCGATTCGACGCATCGTGTTCTCCCGATCGGTTCGAGTTCCTCTCTCGCCGTTGTAGGTATCTGGAGGGGTCACTGTCCACCCCACCCCGCCCCTGGTATGATGCCCACAGGCACCCAGGAGACGAACATGACGAAGAAGCCGACGACCCCATCGACTATCTACAAGACGGGCGACCACACTTGCTCGGTGACGGAGCAAGGTGTCCTGGTCAGCGCCGTTCGCGGCGACAAGGACGAGCTGGTCGGCTGGGCTGCGATCGCCGCCCACGCGGCCCGCGCGGCGGGCAAGCCGATCGCGATCGAGTCCTTGCTCGCCCGGCTCGACGCCTGGCTGGCGAAGAACCGCGAAAACTACCACGAGGGTCTCCAGAAGGGGGCCACGGCCAAGGCGCTGACCGCGCTGGAGAAGACCCTCGGCCGGCCGGTGCCCCCGGAACTGAAGGCGTGGCTGACGTGGCACGACGGCCAGGGAGAAGGCTTCATCGGCTCGCTGCACGAGGCGTTCAGTCTGATGAGCGCGGATCAGATCGGCGCGTCGTGGCAGGAGCGGCACAAGTCGAAGGAGCCGGGCTGGAACGACGGCTGGATCCCGCTGCTGGACGACGGTCAGGGCGACCTCGTGGTCCTGGACCCGTCGTCGCCGGGCTGTGCCGTGCGCGAACTCTGGCGCGGCGCGACCTCCCAGCCGATCGTCGCACTAACGTTGGCGGAGTGGCTCGCGGAGTTCGTCGGCGATGTCGAAGCCGGGCTGTACGAGGAAGATGAGGAGCGCGGGGAGTTCCAGCGGATGGGGTAATTCGGCATCCTTCGTGGGGTTGACGTGGCGGAGGCCGGAGGCTACCGTCCGGCCCGTCGCCTCTCGCGCCCCTCGAGGAAAGAAATCCCATGAAGCGCTTCGTCATAACCCTCTCCGCGTGCCTGCTCCTGTCGGCGTCCGTCTCGGCGGGCAGCCCGGAACTGGCCACCGTCGAATCGGCCACCGCAGTGGTCCGCTCCTTCTCGGCCCTCCCGGTCGCGGCCATCCCGCCTGCCATGCTCCGCGACGCGGCGGGGGTGGCGGTCATTCCCGACCTGGTCAAGGCCGGCTTCCTGGTCGGCGGCCGGTTCGGGCGTGGCGTTGTCGTGCCCCGCAAGGCGGACGGCTCCTGGGGAGACCCGGTGTTCGTGACACTGGCCGGGGGCGGCTTCGGCCTTCAGGCCGGCATCCAGTCGGCCGACGTGATCCTGGTCTTCAAGACCGCCAAGAGCCTCGACCGTGTCCTCCAGGGCAAGGGCAAGGTGACACTCGGGGGCGACATCGGCATCGCCGCCGGGCCGGTCGGCAGGCAGGCCGAGGCGGCCACCGACGGCCAACTGAAGGCCGAAATCTACTCCTATTCGCGGAGCCGGGGCCTGTTCGCCGGGGTGTCGCTCGAGGGCGCGGCGATCTGGTCGGACGCGGTCGCCAACCGGGATTTCTATCGCGAACGCGGTCTTCCGCAGGCTGCCGCGACGAAGTTGCTCAAGGAGTGGCTGACCAGTCAGTCCACGCCCCCGGTCCAGGCAGCACCCGTGCTCCCTCCCGTCACGCCTCCGCCTGGGCGATGAGCCGGGGCCGGAAGCGAACGCGGGTCACGCGGGGGGGACGGATCGACTCCGTGACTTCCCCGCGATTCGCGTTCCCGTCATGAGGAAAGGTTCTGCGAGGATAATCGAAGGACCCCCTTGACGGCCTTTCACGGCGTCTCTACTCTACATATCATCACCTTCGTAGCGATCTCTGTTCATCGAATGGAATCCCGTGAAGCCCAAAACCCGTCAACGGCCACTCAGATCGTCTCTCGACAAACGGCGGCGCGTTCTCTCCCTGGAACGGCTCGAGAGCCTCATCGCGCCCAACTCGCTCATCAACCCCGTGGCTCCGCTCGTGGGGCTGTCCAGCGTCGGGCTGCTCGCTGAGCCGATGGGGGTCGATTATGGCAGCTTCGCAACCGCTGCCGGTTATTCGGGGGGGGCAATGATACGGCGAGCATCTCGCTCATCCCCGATGACCTGATGCCATACCGCGATGCGGCCCTGGCCTCCCTTTCCCGAACGGATGCGGTCGCGCCGCCGGTGCCCCTGCTGACGGACAACCAACTGTTCGCCTTCGCGGATGCCGCCCTGTCGGACCCGTTCGCCCTGACGCCTTACACTCCGCAATCGGCTCCTTCTCCGACGGGCCTCAATGCCGACCCCACGAACACGCAGTCGGGCAACGGGGGCGGCGTCACCTCGCTGGTTCCTGCGAGCGCGTCTTCTCTCTCGTCGCCTCCGCCCCCCAGCGGGACGACGAGTCCGCCCCCTGTCGTTCCGCCACCGACGATGCCCCCCATGGCGAACCCCGACAGCTACCCTGTCGGGCAAGGCACATTCACCGTAGCAGCCAGCGCGGGCGTCCTGAGCAACGACACCAACCCGACCGGCCAGCCGATGTCCGCCGTGCTGGTGACGACCACGACTCACGGCGTGCTGTCCCTTGGCGCGAATGGATCACTCACCTACACGGCCACCGCAGGCTACTCTGGCCTCGATTCATTCACCTACAACGTGACGGCAGGCGGGCTGACCTCGAACACGGCGACAGACAATTTCTACGTCTCGAACACGTCGATGCCGCCGACCGTGACCAATCCGGGCAATCAGACGAGTGCCGAAGGCCAGGCGGTCAATCTCGCTGTCCAGGCGAGCGGAACGGGTCTGCAATACGCAGCCGTCAACCTCCCGACGGGCCTGGGCATCAACGCATCCACCGGAGTCATCTCCGGCATGGTGGACTACGCCGCAGCCGAGAACTTCGGCGGTACCTACGCCACGACGGTGATCGTCGCGGGCAGTTCCGGCAGCGCCACGCAGCAATTCACCTGGACCATAACGAACACCGCGCGTCCGCCTGTCCTCGCCAACCCTGGGATGCAGACGAGTAGCACCGGCGTGCCTGTCTCGCTCCAACTCGCAGGCAGCAGCCCCGATGGCGACACGCTCGCTTATACAGCAGTAGGCTTGCCATCCGGCCTATCGATCGACGCCACTGTGGGTAGCATCGCGGGGGTGATTGCGCACTCGGCAAATCTCTCCAACAGTGTGACGGTGACGGCAACCGATACCATCACGAACGCTGCCACATCGCAGACGTTCGCCTGGTCCGTCATGCCGATGAGCCACGCTCCCACACTCGACCCCATCGCCGCCCAGATCAACGCGGCGGGCGATGCCGTCTTGCTCTCGCTCAACGCGAATGATGTCGATGGCAACCCTTTGACCTTCACGGCGACAGGATTGCCGACCGGCCTCGGCATCAATGCAACGACGGGCGACATTACCGGGACGATAGCGAACTCGGCATACCGAACGATACCGTATGCCGTGACCGTGACCGCGAGCGATGGCACCCTGAGCGCGAGCCAGAGCTTCGCCTGGAGCGTCACGGCAATCCACGTCACAAACCCAGGCGACCAAAGCGGGACCATCGGTCAAGCCGTCTCGCTGCCGATTGCCGCTCTGGATCTCTCGGGGGGCACGCTAAGTTATAGCGCCACGAATCTGCCCGTAGGACTCGCGATCAACCCGACAACGGGGAGCATCAGCGGATCGCTTGCAGCCGGAACGACGGGGCAAAACAGCTACCAAGTGATGGTGACAGCCACGGACGGCAGCAGCAGCGCCACGCAGCATTTCAACTGGGTTGTGAGCATTACCTCGCAACCCCCGGTCTTAGCCAATCCCGGCAACCAAACGAGTAACACAGGCGCGTTCGTCTCGCTTCAACTGGCGGGGAGCAGCCCAGTCGGTAACACGCTCTCCTATACAGCCGTCGGTTTGCCGTCGGGCCTTGCGATCGACCCCGTTAGAGGCATCATCTCCGGCTCGATCGACCATTCGGCTACTCTCTCCAATAGCGTGACGGTGACGGCTACTGATCCGGCCTCGAACGCCACGGTTTCGCAAGTGTTCACTTGGTCCGTGACGCCGACGAGCCATGCGCCGACCCTCGACCCCGTCGTCAATCAGATCAATGCGGCGGGCGATTTGGTCGATCTTTTGCTCAACGCAAATGATGTCGATGGCAACCCGTTGACTATTACTGCCTTTGGCTTGCCGAGCGGCCTCAGCATCAACCCAGCAACCGGCGAGACCACCGGGACGATCACAAACGCAGCCTACCGCACGACGCCGTATCTGGTGACAGTGAGTGCAACCGATGGAACCCTGAGCGCGAGCCAGAGTTTCGCCTGGACCGTGGGTGCCATTCAGTTCGTCAACCCCGGCTACCAGAGCGGGGCGATCGGCGACATAGTTTCATTGCCGATCCTGGCCCAGGATCTCTCGGGTCGAACGCTGAGCTACGGTGCTACGTGCTTGCCTAGCGGACTGTCGATCAACCCGACGACCGGGCGCATCACCGGGACGATCTTGGCGGCAACGACCTGGCAAGGATCGTACCAGGTGACAGTGACAGCCACGGACGGCATCGGCACGAATAGCCTCACTTTCGGGTGGGCACTAACAGCGGCGACCGGGACGACGGCCCCAACCATAACCGACCCTGGCACGCAGAGCAGGACCGCCGGTGGTAGTGTGTCGCTCCCTATCCTCGCCAGCAGTGCTGCGGGTTCGCTCACCTATTCCGTAGATGAGTTGCCCGATGGCCTAACGATCAATGCGGCGACGGGAATCATCAGCGGAACTCTGACGACTAGCGCGATTGGCACGACGAACACGACGCTGACGGTCATCGACCGCCTTGGCGGTACGGCAAGCGACACGTTCACATGGGTGATCGCCCCAGCCCCGCTAACGCTGTCGATGAATGCGCTGACCGCGGCTAAGGGCATCGCCATAGGACCGGTGACGATCGGGACGTTCACGACGACGGACCTCTCGGCGGTCGCCTCGGACTACTTGGCGACGATCGCCTGGGGCGATGGCAACAGCAGTGCGGGCACGATAAACGGGGGCAACGGCACCTTCACGGTATCCGCCTCGCATGCCTACGCCAGCGCCGGCACCTTCGTCTTGGGGTTGACGGTCGCTCAGGCGGACGGTAGTTCGCCCACCTCAGCGACGAGGCCGCTAAGTGTGGTCGATCTCGGCGGGGCCGGCCCGGTGTCGCTCCAGGGATTCGACATCGTCGTGGAGACTAACGGCGAGGTGAAGGGTGGCCAGGTGATCGCCACGTTCCAGGACAACTCAAGCCAGAGTGGGGCGGGCGTCTACACCGCCACGCTCTACGGAAGCGACGGCAGTGTGAGTAACGGCGTCGTGACGGGTGGCAGCGGCTCGTATACGGTGGCAACCACAGACAGATACACCACGGCGGGCAGTCACACGGTGCGCGTGGTGCTGGCGTATACGCTCGGCCAACTCAGCATCAACGTCGGCGGGTTGGTGGTAAAGGCGCAGCAGAAACAAGCTCCGAACTACCAAGCCATCGCGATGTCGGGGGTTCCAAAGACAGTTACGAAAGATGTCTCGGGTCCGGTGGTTACGGATTGGTATGCACGAGATGTCGTCGATATGCTCGAGACTCGAACTCAGGCGATCGCACAGGCACGCAAAGATGCTGACTTGATGATAAAATCATCACAGGCAAGCGGCGGTATGCTTATCGACCCATTTTCCGCTCCTTCTGGAACGGATCAGCTCGCGTTCAAAAATCAGGTCGCATATCAACTGGCTCCGAAATGGATGGACTTCGGTTCGCCAACAACCGGCCAGGGCGTCAATACAGTGGTCCTTGCCGACAGGGTACTGCGGAAGAACATTCTCGGAAACATCGAGTTCGGCATCATCTCCGATCTTTTGCCCCCGGCGGGATTCCCGAAGCATCCGGTCGCGTACTTCTATGGGGGTGCTTTCGGGGCAGGGTCCGGGTACCCGGCTGCTGGATCGAACTATACGCAACCGTTCTTCAGCAAGAACTTCGGTGGATTCAAAGGATCGGCACGCGCTGACAACCTTGCCGCCTTTGGCGTCGGGCATGGGCTAGCAGTGGAGATCAAGAAATTGCCTGTCTGGGCAAAATTCGTGACAGCAGCGAGGACGGGCAAAGCGGTCGTACTGACCGCCGCCGAACGCACCCAGTTCACTGCGGATGTGAAGAATATCATCGTGAAGCTGTTAGCCGACAACGCAGCAATGGCGCGGCGAGTCAACAAGTATCAGGCGCTCCTCAAAGCGAAGCTCGGGGCGAATGCTATTGCCAAGATTCCCGTCGATGCTTTGTTCTTCATTCCCGAGTATGGCGGTTTCAACACAGAGAGTCTGAACCCGTCGAAGACGCCATATAAAGGCCCCCTCACGAGCCGCGAGTATTTCCAGAAAACGCTTCAACCGGAATACCAACAATACAAGGCAAAGTATGCCAACAGGGCTTATCTTATTGACGACTGGCTCCAGAAATATCGGGAGGACTACGCGGCCTATTCGCAACTCACTTGGTAGAGTGCCATCGCTCCGCACCATCGGCTACTAAGGTTGTGTTTCGCCGACTGGGAAGCGATTACCGTTCCCAGTCCGTCGCAGCAGGCCCGAATTCAAGGTTCTTGGCCGCTCAGATGTCCTCGAGCAATCCTATCTCTTCTGGAGTTAGATGATGATGGTGCCATCGCTGAATTGGGCCACGCTTCGTCGCTGCTCATGGAATAGCGTCTGGATCGGGGCTTTAGCCCTTGTTGCCGCCTTAGGCTACCGTGTGACCATCGGTGCCACGAGCCAAGCAGAGATGCCTTCCCTCGACGATCTTCGTGCCATCGCTCGAAAAGGTGTCCCAATCGTGACGGCCGCCTATAAGTTCAAGGCGGAGCGAGGATTGTGGCCCTCCTCCCTCGCGGATCTCAGTCCGGATTACCTAGCAGCAGACAAAGTCGAGGGTTGGGCCATAGCTTGGAAGCCGCAAGGCTGGTGGCAAGTAGTCAACCGTGCCGGCCTCCCCGACTACGCCGTGCGCTACCAGGTCGGCGGGAACGACAACGGCTGGGCCGTGACCGATGGCATCTACGCCGAATTACTCGGAGTAGAGCAGCCGAAGCCTCCCCCGAGCAAACTAACTCCCCTTCGGAAACGTGAACTACGGCGGTCGGAACTCCAGCGCCGAATCGCTCGCGAGCCGATGCGTTATGTCCACCGCCAGGCGCTCGTAGGTCATTACTTTCAACAGAAGCAGTACGAAGAGGCCCGCCAGGAGTGCCTTGCCTGCCAGCGCATCTGCCCCGATCACTGGTGGCCCAGGGTTATGCGGTCCCGCATCGACCTGAAGCGAGGCAAGAAGGCGCAAGCGCTAGCGGAACTGCGGGCGTGGACGAGTCAGTACAAGGATTTTACCCATCGCCTATTCGTGGCGGAGTTCCTGATGGAATGCGGAGACAAGCAGGCCGCGCGTGTTGCCCTCCGTGATGCAGCGAAATTCCCGCTCGCCGAGCTCTTCGGGTCTAACAGCGTCGGCGAGGTGCTAGGGTGGGGTGAGACGATGTTCGCCTGGAACGGAGCGCTGATGGCCTATGACCAAGGTTGGCACGACGAAGCGCGAGTAGTATGTGATCGGTGGGAGGAATACTACCGGAAGGAATTAAATACCGGCGACCCGGGTTTCAGCGCAATCCGTGCGGCCTGTCATCTCGCCGAAAAGGACTATGTCAAGGCCGGAGTTGAAGCGATACTTGCCCGCAAGCTCCTGGGAGAAAGAAATCGCGGGTGGAACTGGAATTTCAATCTACTCGAAGATGCTATCAAGAAGAAGGATGCCACGTTCCGTTACAAGCCCGAAGGCGAGCCGGAGCCGGTCCCACTTTTGATCGACTACCAATAGGGTTGCTTCCCGGCGGTTGAGGGAATGGGTCTCGATTTGCCCTTCTGGAATAGGCCAAGTCCTCTTGACAAGTTTCGCCTCTTTCGGCCACACGGGTGGCAGGCCGCGCCGAAGTGGACTACTCATGCCGACTGATACGAGGAACGACAGCGACGAGGGCGCACTTCTATCCACCCCCTCCTTGCCATCCCGCCTTCTCCAGAATATCGCCTATCCGGTTGACATACCGACCCCCGACGGGTTATAGTCTTATAGTTCTTTATCCTGATCCTTCTGGGTTCGCCCGGTCGTCTCCTCTCTCCCATCGCGAGAGATCCTGGGCATCACGGAAGACTCGTCCACTCAATCTTTTTCGGGACCAGGGAAATAGGTTCCTCCAGTCGTTCCTCGGGTGTGCGGGTCGGTACGAACATTCGGTTCGAGATCATCGCCTGATGAAGGCGTGAGAGGGGCGGGAGTGGCTCCCGCGATCGAAAATGTCGTCTCCGATGCAGAACGAACCACCGGGCAGCAGCGTTCGCCCTCGCCTCGCCCCTGCCCCGACACCCCGCCCGGCTTCCGTCCCCCCAATGGACGAAGACGCGCTGGGCGGCGCTGCCCCCTCGACGGACGACACCCCGACCACGATCACCCGCAACTCTCCCCCCCCCATCACCGTCGTCGTCGGCGAGTCCGGCAGTAGCGTCCGGGGCCGGCACCTGTCGCATTTCGAGTTGCTCGAGCCGATCGGCGTCGGCGGGATGGCCGCCGTCCTCCGCGCCCGCGACACGCAACTCGACCGCATCGTGGCGCTCAAGATCCTGCCCCCCGAGATGGCCGTCGATCCCGAACACGTCCGCCGGTTCCACCAGGAGGCGCGCAGCGCCGCCAAGCTCGACCACGAGAACATCGCCCGCGTCTTCTTCTGCGGCGAGGACCAGCGCCTGCACTTCATCGCCTTCGAGTTCGTCGAGGGCGACAACCTGCGGATGCTCCTCGACCGTCGGGGAAGGCTGCCCGTCGGCGAGGCCGTCCACTACATACTCCAGGTGGCCGCCGGCCTGGCCCACGCGACCCAGCGGGGGGTCGTCCACCGCGACATCAAGCCGTCGAACATCATCATCACGCCCACGGGCCGGGCCAAGCTCGTCGATATGGGCCTCGCGCGCAGCATGTCGGCACGCTCCGACGACGACCTGACGCAGTCTGGGGTGACGCTCGGGACGTTCGACTACATCTCCCCGGAGCAGGCGCTCGAGCCGCGCGACGCCGACGTGCGGAGCGACATCTACTCGCTGGGCTGCACGTTCTACCACACCCTCACCGGCCAGCCGTCGGTCCCCGAAGGCACCGCCGCCAAGAAGCTGCACCACCACCAGCACGTCCGGCCCGCCGACCCGCGCGATGTCGTGCCCGACCTCCCGATCGAGGTCGTGCGGATCCTCGACCGGATGATGGCCAAGAACCCGCGCGACCGTTTCCAGTCCGCCGAACAACTCGTCCACCAGCTCCTCCTCGTCGCCCGCAAGCTCGGAGCCTCGACGGACATCACCGAGGGCGTACTCACCGTCGAGGCTTCGATCCCGAACCCGCCGACGAGCCGACCCCTGCTCTGGGCCGCCCTCGCGGCGGTCGCCGTGGTCGTCCTCGTCCTCGTTCTCGATCAACCGTCGGTCGCCCCCACCAACCCCGGCCACCGGCCCGACACGCCGTCTAAACTCGTGGACGGGAACCCGAATCCCAAGACGCCCGGTGAATTCGACAAGGGATCCAAGGTAGGCCCCATCATCGCCCCCCCCAATCCCGATGCGGTAGTCGTTTACACCGCGCCGGACATCCCGACCGCGCAACACCTACTCGACTGGCTAAAAGAGCACGCGACCGCGCTTTGTATCGAGCTCCGCCTTGCTGGCCACCTCGACGTGTCTGGTTTCGCCATGAGCGAGTTGCGCGGCCTGCTCCTTACCGCCCGCCAAGAGGTCGTGATCGTCCCGCGCGACAAGGAAAGCCGGCCGACGATTCGCCTCGTCTATGACGCGGGGCCTCTGGGTACGCTGGTCGCATTGACGATCAAGGCCCAGAAATCGCGGATCGAAGGGGTCCGCTTCATCCTTGATGCCCGCCTTGCGCCCAACCTGGAAATGCAAGCCCTGCTCCTGGGCGAGGGCGACCATAAGGTCTTGGGCTGCGAGTTCATCCAGGCCCAGGCAGCATTGGGGACCGGCCAGAAGCGGGTCGCGTCCATCGTCGCCGATGTGCAACACGGGCGCGATAACAAGCTAACGATTACGGACTGTGTCTTCCTCGGCTTCGGCGAACTCTCGATCAAGGATGCCGATAGCTCTTCACCGACCTACACGTTCGGCCAGGGCCGCAAGGGTGGGCAAGACGCGGTCGTCCGTCGCGGCCCGGTCAAGGTCATCGCCAAGAACTGCTTCTTCGGTCCCCACGCTGGGGTCTTCCGCCTCGAGCGGGGCAACGACGAGGCGACCGTATCGGTCACGAACTGTTCGATCCTCCTCCCGCCGGCCGGGCGAGCGACGGTCTTCGACCTGCCCGCGAGCGGGGCCGGACGGATCGAGATGACCAACTCCCTCGTTAGCCGATGCCGACAGCCGGGCGAGGGCGACGGCGAGGCGACGTTGATCCGACAAAACGACGACTCCGCCAAGGTCGTCTATCAGGGCGAATACAACGCCTACCACGACCTGGACGCATTCTGGGTGACGGGCGACTGGCAGAATGCTAGTTGGACCGATTTCCGCACGAAGGTCGAAGGCACCAACAACAAGGACGAACACTCACGGCTCCTGCTTACATCCCCCTGGCGACTCGGCGAAGTCGAGCACTTCGTCGCCCTGGACCAGTTGCAACTCGACAAGGCGGCCGCACTGGACCTCGAGGCACCGGCCTTACGGAAGTCCAGACGGTTCGTCGGCGAGATCATCGGAAGCGCCTCGATCCTGGGCAAGAGCTGGCTCCCGCCGGAACTCCCGACCCTGCGGACCGGCGATGACCCTTCCCGACCGCGCACCCTGTTCGTCGAGGCCAACGGTGCCGACGCGCTCAACGGCGTCTATCCCGACCTCGATAGTGCTATCCTCGCGGCCCGATCGCGCGACACGATCGTCATCCGGCACCAGGGCAAACTCAAGATCGGTATGGTCCGGTTGGAGAAAAAAGGCCCCACCGAACTAACGATTCGCCGGGCCCGGCGCTTTCGGACGGTCCTCGAACTCGACTCCTCTTCCGATGCCGAGTCGGCCTTCTTCCGCGTCGATTACTGTAAACTGTCCCTCGAGGGGCTGGAGTTCCTGGTCCAGCCGAGCGCCAGCCAGACGACGGCGCAGGGAGAAACCTCGGTCGGTGTCGTCGCACTGGTCGGCGACGGCGAATGTCTACTCCGCGACTGCATCGCGACGTTCCAGAAGGCGGAGACGACGAAGACGGCCCTCGCCCTGGCGACCCTCGTCGAACCCGGCAAGGTCATGAAGCCCGACATGCCGACCGCCCGGACCCGCGACCAGGGGCCGCGCCTCTCCCTCGAGCGCTGCTTCATCCGCGGCGAAGGCCACTTGGTCTGGACGCGGGCCACCCGACCGTTCGCCCTCGAGGTCAAGGACAGCCTCCTGTCCGTCGCCGGGTCGGTGGTCCATATCGACGCCACTCCCGATGCCCTGGCCCCGCCCGACACGCAGAAAGTCCTCATCAAGTTGACCCAGACGACGACCTGGCTCGGCTCCTCGCTCATTCGAATCAAGGCGACCAAGGAAGTTCGCGGCCTCGTGCCCGTTACCTGTTCGGCGACGGGGTGCCTCTTCCTCCCGGCCACGAAGGGGCAGGCGCTGATCCAGCTCGATGCCCCCGAAGGCGAGGAGATCCGCGACCGCTTCACCTGGACCGGCAGCCAGAACGGCTACGGCGATTACGCAGGCCAGTTCAGTCCGGAGCCGGGCGATGTGATGCCTGCCGTGGGCATGGAGGATAAGACCAGCAAGACCGGCGTCAAGCCGAAGGATCCTCCCCCCGCCAGCACGCCCTACGCGGAGATGAAGCCCGGCCAGTTCAACTGGACCGATATGCCGACCGACATGGGGGTGAAGGTGGCAACGATGCCCCAGCCGATGATTCCGGGGCGATAAGAAACGAAGAGTGAGGCACGGAGTTTAGCCGCGATGCAACGGGGAGCGATCTGGCTTTGCGGCTAAACCGCCCCCGCGCGCCGACTTGCGGATAAACCGGGGCGGGTTGCGGCTAAACTCAGGGTTGATGCAACTGAGGGGGCCGTTTGCGCCCCTTTCGCCCTCGCCGGGTCGGCATTTTCAGGACTGGAGGTAAGGGTGGAGGGGCAGGCGGAGGCGATGCCGCCGGACGTTTCATGTAGTGTATGACATCCCCGTAGTCCGACCCCGTCAACGCGAACGGCGTCTTGTGGATGATGTCCTCGAGTCCTCCGATCTTGCTCGTCCATCTCCCGTCCGCCAGTTGGCGTGCGGCATGGGTCCACCGGCCGGCGCGATTGGAGTACAGCGCCACCTTCACGCAACCGTCCTCGTATTTACCGTCTTGGCAGATGAGGTAGCCGAGCATCGCAAAGGCGCTCAGGAGCGACTCCAGCCCGTACCCTTCGACTGCCCCCGGCGGCCAGTAGCCATCGACGTTGCCGCCCTGCCACACCCGCGACGCGTCTTCGGCACTCCAGGCGATGCAATTGTAGACACGAGTCTGTTCGCTCTTGGGGACGTAGCCGACGGAGGCGAGGTTGGGGAATAGGAGTTCGAGATGGCGAAGTCGGTGTATCATTTCCCGTAGCCCTGCCCATGCCCCCATTGAATCCACGCGCCCGCCATTGCCTGCACGTTGCCGCGACTTGCCTCCGGCACCGGGTTCGCTCCGGTGATCTCATGGAGCGCGCGAAACCAGTGGGCGGGCCTCTTCGCCAACTCTTGCAAAATGTACGGGACCGCCTCGTCTCGCATCGCGACGATCTCTTGGTAGGCGGGGTGCGCCGCCACCTGTTCAGCCGACGGCAGGTGTCTAGTCTCCGCCTGCCACTCGTTCGCCAGGCGGTAGAATGTCCGTTCCTGGAGCGGCACGCTGCTGATTCCGTGAGACGAGATGAGGCCCTCCAGCTTCGCGATGGCCTCTCGCTCGAGGCTCCACGCCGCGTCTCGTAGCGCATTCGCCTTCACCACGAGTGCGCCGATCGCGTCCCGTTGGTCTTGGGGCAGCAGGGGAACCGAGACGGAGGCCAGCATCGTCTTGTCTATCTCCAGGATCAGCGAGCCGTAGAACTGGCGAAGGAGGAGTTCATGCCCGTAGCCAGACGCAAGCCAGGCGTAGACGTACCCGGCGTTCATCGAGTCCGCGACGAGGATACGGGTGGCGTGTTCGCTGGCCGTCCACCCGGCCATGTACGACGGGACGATTTGAACGTCCCCGACCGACTCGGTGCCGGACCTGTTTACCGCGATCATTCCCGGCTGCAATGCGATTTCCGGCAAGTCTTTCTCGTGCGCGCCCTTCGCCAGGCGTTTCACGTCGATGGGGTCGAACTGGTAAAGTTGCTTGCTGCTTAGAAACGGGATTCCGCCGGACTGCACATACACCCGCTTGCGGAATTTGGTGATGGCGCGAATCTCTTTCGACACGCGGGGGTCGCCGAGCGGAAGCTTTTCGACGCCCGATTTGGACAACTCCTTCTCGATTTCTTTGGCCAATTCCCCGTGGAAGGACGCTTCGAGGCGGTCGGCGAGCCGGGACGCCCTGACCGCGTGCCATTTTTTGCGCGCCGTTTTTTTGCGCAACTTCCCAAGGGGAGGAAGGCCAATTGCCTTGATGATGTTCGCCTTGGCGACGGAGATGAGTCGGACCGCCTCGTCCCGGCACTCGGTCGCTTCGACCATCGGTTTCCCGATCTGGGCCAAGAGCAGCGGGGTTGGCTCCGGCATCCAGACCCCTTCGAGGTGCGCCGGCTCAATGTGAGAAATGACCGACCCGTAGCTCGCCTTGGCGAGTTGAGGCCGTCCGAACTTGCTACGGAGGAACGCGGTCACGAACCCGGCCAGGCGCTCGTCCGTGTGCCGGAGTCGTATCACATGCTCGGAAAGCGCCTTCCCAGATAGCATCTCACCGGCGAGGCAGACGTTTCCGACAGTGCCGGAACGAGAGACGAGAACGTCCCACTTCTGGATCAAGAGTTTGTCGAGGTGTTTCGTCAGTTTCCGGCTGAGATAACGGCCATCGGGTTCGTCGAGCCGGATGATGTCCGAACTGGAAAGGAACGGCACACCCTTGTCTGCCGAGACATAATGCCGGCGAAAGCGGAAGGCGTTGTAGACCTCTTTGCAAACCCCTCCTGGGCCGTAAAGGGGGGCCGCTCGGAGGCCACTCGCGCGTACCTCTTGAACGCACAGGCGTGCCTCGACGCTGTACGCCGATGCCTCGAGGCGGAGTTCCGAGCGGAACACCTCGGATGCTTTTATCGTCGTGTGATGTTGCTCGGCCGGCGTTCGGGCGGGCGACGAACCTCGGTCCGGCTTGCGGGCGGGCGTGCTTACCATCCGAGTACCGCCTGTTCCTTCCATTCCAGGAATTCATCCGCGATGATGTCGGTGTCGTCGTCGAGACGTTTCTGTCGCGGCAGGACGCGGCCCGTCGTGACGCCTCTTGCGGTCACCTCCACCTTGCCGCCCGCCCCGTCTTCGGGGGCGAAGAGGATCTCTTCGCCCTCTTCGTTCCGCCGGTAGACCGGCTTCCCCCGCTTGTCGTGGCCCATCGCCAGCAGTTCGGCCATGAAGATCGAGTAGTCGCGCGTTCCGGTCAGAGCTTCTTGCGATTTTTCCTTTTCGCTTTTCTTTTGAAGGATCAGGACGGAAGTTTGCGTACCGTTGCGAGGCTGGAACGTGTCGGGGTGGAGGTCGATGGAGGCCACTACCCGGCAATTTTGCAAGAGCCATTCCCTGACGTAGCCCAGACTGGGCGCTCCGAGGGTTGCGTCGGGTAGTACGATGGCCATACGCCCACCCGGTTTCAGGAATTGCCAGCAACGCTCGATGAACAGGATCTCCGGGTACTGCGAACCGTGCGGTTCTTGGGTCCGCTCCCAGCGTCCCGCGCTGTTCTTGCGCCAGACGTGCCCGAGTTCGTACTGGCCTAGCGTTTCGCGGTCCTTGATGGGCAGCTTCGAACCGAAAGGCGGGTTGGTCGCGATTACGTCGAAAAGGGCCAGGCCGCCAGGGCCACGCAACCCCTTCGGGTCTACCCCCAATGCTTGCGCGAGCGACTTCTTGAATGCGTCGTCCCACTGGTGAGGGTGCAGGAGGCTATCCTGTCGCAAGATGTTCCCCGCGCCGTCGTTGTTCATCACCATGTTCATCTTGGAGGCTTTGACGAGGTCGGGATTGATGTCGATCCCGAAGAACCGACGAGACGCCACGTCGTGGATCTTATCCGCCACGGCCTTCTGCGTCGTCGCCGTCATCTTGGGCGGTCCGCCTTGGTGGAACTGCTCGATGAGCAAGTTCATGGCGATCACCAAGAAGCCGCCCGTACCGCAAGCAGGGTCCAGGATTATCTCCTCTTTCGTGGTTCTCATGTCGAGCATCTGAACGCACATCCGCTGGATGTTCCTTGGGGTGAAGAACTCGCCCCGATCACCCCGGAGGTTAGCGCCCACTAACTCTTCGTATGCCTTGCCCTTCACGCCGATGCCGGTGGCGAGGAAACTGTAACGCTGGAGTTCGCCGACGACGTAGGCGAGCGACCTCGCCTCGAGCTTGATCGTGTCGCCAGCGTCGAAGATGGCCGAGTACCGCCTCTTGACGTGGTCGAAAATCTTCCCGATGCGGTTGACCACCGTCAGTCGCCCGTCGTTCGTTTGCTTCTCTTTCGCGGTCGCGTAGAACTGCAACGGGTGTGGGATGTTCCGCTCGTCCGATATCTTGCAGAAGATGATCTTCAGCAGTTCGAAGAACGCAGGCTGCTTCTGCATCCCGTCCGTGACGTAGATGTGGTTATGGCAGATTTTGAAAGAAAAGAGGAGGTTGTCGTCCGTGGCGGAAAGGAGGGCGTCGCGGGTCGGCCGGTCCACCTCGTCTAGGGTGCCCCCGAATCGCGGAAGGTCGTTCGGCTCCTCTAGTGCCCCGCCGGCGGCGCCGGGGGGTCGGCGGTAAACGGCTTTGAACTTGCCGTTCGTCCACATCCCCCATTCGGCGTTCATGCACGCCGCCATGTAGGACTTCAGTTGCTCGATGCCGTCCTTCTTGTCAGTGTGCGACACGGCGTCCTCCTTGCACTCGACGAGGATTCGGACGCTCTCCTGGATGTGGGCAGCGCCCCGCTCGAAGAGGGCGATATCGGCACGAGCATTCTTGCTCCCGATTTTGATCGGGAACTCGATTCCCATCTGGTCCGGGTCTTATCCGAGTTCCAAGACGAGCCGCCGTTCGATGTTTTGTCGAACGTACTCTTCCGGCGTGTCGTTGCGAATCTTGCCGTCGATGAAATCGCAAATCTTGCCGTCAGGCAAGGTGGTCGGCGCATTCGTGGCCGCGACTGACATGGATACAATCTCCCTACGAAACGAATCGCATGGTGGCAGCGCCGAGCTTCGTCGTGACCATCAGCCGGCGACGGGCCGGGTGGCCAATCGCTCTCTGTCCGCGATGCGAGCGGAGCTTGCCCGGAACCGCCGACCGCGTCAATAGTGAGTCCGAAACAGCGATCCGGTTCGCGTGCGGGTATAATACCCCAGCCATCCGGGGCGCGCCAGACCGCTTAGGACCGCCCCAGCGCTGGCGTGACGAAGCCCCGCAAGTTCTACAGGTTGACCACATTGTCCGACACGTCTGACTCCTGCCGACTGCTAGACTGCCTTCTCGCGAGCACCTCGCGAGCGGCTTGAAGTAGCACCCCGCGCGCCCACGCCGCCATCCCCTCCGGCTCCTCGCTGGTCGCCTCTTGGATCAACTGCTTCTGCTCGCTGGTCACGGGTATCCGTAGATCCGTGTCCATGCGGAGACGCCCATTCTTGCGCGGCCTTGCCATGCGAGTATTGTAGCCATGTTATTCCGAAACTGTCAACTACCAATATATCGAGACTACCAACCTGTTGATGTAGACAAATAATGGCTACAATAATCCCGTGCATCATTGAGTCTGATGGCGGGTGGGACATGGACCTACGGGAATTGAAAGCTTTGGAAATCGCGGCCCGCGCGAAGATCACCTACGACGGCAAGGCGTGGGCGGTCCCCTCGCAATCCAGCCCGAGTACCAGCTACCGCGTCCTTCTCACGCCGTCCGTTTCTTGCACCTGCGAAGACTTCCAACTGACGAACAAGCCGTGCAAGCACGTCATGGCCGCCCGCCTCGTCCGGGAGCGAGACGGCATCGAAGAAGCCCCGGCCATCGACACCAGCGCTGGCCCCAAGAAGCCGACCTACAAGCAGGTCTGGCCCGCGTACAACGCCGCGCAGACGCACGAGAAGGACCACTTCCAGGACTTGCTCGCCGACCTCTGCGCGGCCATCCCCGAGCCTCCGCCGAAGGGCGGCAAGAAGGGCGGTCGGCCGACGGTGCCGATGCGGGACGCCCTCTTCACTTGTATTTTCAAGGTGTACTCCACCTTCAGCGCGCGGCGGTTCGCGTCCGACCTGCGGGAGTCGCACAAGCGAGGACACCTCGCCGATGAACTCTCCTGCGACATCGCCTGGAAGTACCTCCGCAAGGAGGAGGTGACGCCGATCCTCCACGAACTGATCGTGCGGAGCAGCCTGCCGCTCCGGTCGGTGGAACTGGACTTCGCCATCGACAGCAGCGGGTTCAGCACGAACAAGTTCACGCGCTGGTTCGACGAGAAGTACGGCGTCACGCGGGCGAAGGCCGATTGGGTCAAGGTGCATCTGGTCTGCGGTGTGAAGACGAACGTGGTGACGGCCGTGGTCATCGGCGACAAGAACCTCGGCGACTGCCCGCAACTGCCCTCGTTGACCAACGCGACGGCGCAGAACTTCACCATCCGCGAAATGAGCGGCGACAAGGCGTACCTGTCCGCCGACAACCTCACCCTGATCGAGCTACACGGCGCGACGCCGTATTACCCCGGCCCGAAAGAAGATCACGAAGTGAAGTCTTAGCCCGACGCTCGAGCGAGGGTTTTTGCCTGGCTACCCCAATCCCTCGCTTGCGCGTCGGGCTAATTACTGCGATACTTCCGGGCCGGGGTGATACATCCCGTTCAAGAGCAATTCGGTACTCGGCAACACGCCCCTCTGGGACAAGATGTTCCACTACTTCAACCTGAGACGCGACGAGTTCCTGGGCCACTACCACAAGCGGAGTAACGTCGAATCCGTCTTCTCGGCGATGAAGCGGAAGCTCGGGGACGCGGTGCGGTCGCGGACGGACACGGCGATGAAGAACGAGGTGCTGGCGAAGGTGGTGTGCCACAACCTGATGTGCCTCATCCAGGAGTGGTACGAACTCGGCATCGACCCGACCGACTGGGGGATGCCCGCCCGGAGGTCGGACGACCCTGCCGAGGAGAGGGCCATCCTGCGATTCCCCGGATAGAATGGTCTGCGGCTAAACTCCCCCGCTTGCGGCTAAACTCGGCCGATCGTGGGAGTTTAGCCGCAAAGCC
>JANXSH010000349.1 GCA_025356615.1 Planctomycetia bacterium
GGCCCGAAGTTCGAGTTGAGTCGCCGTCCGATACCCGACCCCACTTCGGCTCACGAAGAGCCGGGCGGGGGTGCGAGCGCGGATCGAGTCGATGTCGTTCATCGCCCATCACTCCAACAAGGCCGGGAGGGAGCCGAGGAGCCGATCGCGCCCGGCGATCAGCCACCCGTCGCGCCAGATGCCGGCGTCCGCGAGCCACTCAGCGAACTCCGGCGCGGGGCGCAGGCCGAGCAGTTGCCGGACGCTCGCGCCGTCGTGGAAGCTCGTGGACTGGTAGTTGAGCATGACATCGTCGGCACAGGGCACGCCCATGACGTAGTTGACGCCCGCGATCGCAAGCAAGAGCAGGAGGTTGTCCGCCGAGTTCTGGTCCGCCGCCGCGTGATTCGTGTAGCAGACATCGACGCCCATCGGCAGGCCGAGCAGCTTGCCCATGAAGTGGTCTTCCAGCCCGGCCCGGATGATCTGGCGCTCGTCGTAGAGATATTCCGGCCCGATGAAGCCGACGACACTGTTGACGAGGAACGGGTCGAAGAGCCGGGCCACGCCATACGCGCGGGCCTCGAGCGTGAGCTGGTCGATGCCGTGATGCGCCCCCGCCGACAGGGCACTCCCCTGCCCCGTCTCGAAGTACATCACCTGATCGCCGACCCAGTCCACGGGCCGGGCGCGATGGCTGGCGCGAACTCGCCCCATGCCTTCGCGCAAGAGGGCGAGATCGATGCCGAACGAGGCGTTGGCCGACTCGGTGCCCGCGATCGACTGGAACAGGAGATCGACGGGCGCGCCCCGATCGAGGGCGGCGAGTTGCGTCGTGATGTGGGCCAGGCAACACGCCTGCGTCGGGATGCGGAAGTGATCGATGAGGCGATCCAGCCCACGCAGGATGGCCGACACGACCTCGACCGACTCGGTCGCCGGGTTGACTCCGATGACCGCGTCGCCGCAGCCGAAGCGCAACCCGTCGATGGCGGAGAGGAGGATGCCGCCGATGTCGTCGGCGGGGTGGTTCGGCTGGAGCCGGATGCCGAACACGCCCTTGCCGCCCATCGTGTTTCGGCAGCGCGTCTCGACACGGATCTTGCTGGCGACGAGGACGAGATCCTTGTTGCTCATCAGCTTGGCCACAGCCGCCGATGCCTCGGCTGGGACTGCGCGATGCAAGAGGCGGAGCGTCTCGCGTGTCGTATCATCGTCGAGGAGGAATTCGCGAAACGCGCCGATCGTCATGCCGCGCAGCGGCGCGAACGCCTCGCGGTCGAGGTCGGCGAGGAGCGCCCGACTGACCTCGTCCGTTGCGGGATCGATCAACGGCGTATCGACGATCTCGCCGAGCGTGATCTCCGCGAGGCAGAACTTGGCCGCGACCCGCTCGCGCTCATGGCGTGCGGCGACGCCTGCGAGCTGGTCGCCGGACTTCTCCTCGTTCGCCTTGGCGAGGACTTCGCGCAAGTCGGCGAAGGTGAACCGCTCGCTGCGTAGGGTGGTGGTAAAGGGCATGAGTTCGAGCGCTCGACTACGAGACTGAGGGGTCGATTGGCTCCGGGGTAAAACGCGAGAGAAACCGCTGGAGGCGGGCAAAAGCACTACGCGGTTCGATCGTCTCGGGTTTGGAGCCTCGTCGTCCGTGTGCTACCCAGTTGCGGTATCGGCGAACCTGGTTCACCTCTTCGATCAGATGGGCATCGATGCCCTTGTACGGCTCGAGGACGCGGAAGAAACTCCCTTGCGCGAGTCCATCGCGGAGACTCTCGATCGCGTGCAATAGTGCCGGGTGACGAACGGAAGCCAACTCCGAGTTGACCTCTCGCAATATCTGCTCCCGAACGATAGACTCGAATACCGAGAAGAGGAAAAGGACGCAAAGGTCGTCCAGATCCGCGAGAACGATTGTGGCCTGGTCAACGATATCTTCGGCTTGAACCCTTTTGAGTTGTTCATCTCGACCGAGAGTTCCATCCCAAGGCAGGTGGTCCCAGTGTTTCATCCCAAGGCGCTGCATCACGGAGGTCAAATTCCGAGCGCTTAGATACCATTGCCAAGCATCGGACAAGGAGGCGATCATGACAACAGCTCTTGCACGATGGCCTCGAATCGCGTCTGGTCCAACAGTGTCGAGTGATAGTTCATGTCGAGGGCGTACCAACGTTCTTCGCCTTCTTGGACCGTTCGATACAGGATGTATTTCCGGCCTACGCCGATGATATCAATACGTCCCCGTAATCGATTTCCTGCGCCATCCCCCTCTAGGATCTTTCCGACGGCACTGCTGCTCACGGGACGCACCCTCAGGTCGGTGCCGCCAAGTCGAATGACAAGATCGGGGACTCGATAAGCACCCACTCGCTCTTCGAGGTGATCGAAATCCTCCGTCCATATCTCGAGGACACCCAATGAGTCGGCGTTCTGGAGCCATAGACGGAATTGGCCGATCATCCGCTTGCAGGCTTCGACCCATTCATCTCGAAGCCGGAAACGCTCCCGCTGTGATTCGTCTTTGGCTTTCTCCTGAAGGAATTCACTGAGAGTCATCGAAGACACCTCCCTCAACGAAAGAAAGAGCAACACTCGACGTTGCCGATCATCGCCTAGACACGTCTGTCGATTCGACCGCCACGATCACTGCGGCCTTCGACCCCGCGCGTTCGCGGGCCATGTCCGTCCGCGCCGCGATGCGGTCCACGTCGTCCTTCGACGAATTCAGGATCGGCGCGGGGTAGAAGCCGATGACGACGCACAGGACCACCAGCGGCACCAGCGAACCCCACTCGCGCGGCGAGAGATCCTCGACAAGGCCCGCGCCTGCGTGGTGCGGCTCGTGCGTCGGGCCGAACAGCATCCGGCGGAGCGCGGTGAACAGATACCAGGCTCCGAGGACCATGCCGCACGCACCCAGCGTCGTAAGGATGGGCAGGACGCGGACCCCGCCCACTGTGCTTTCTTGCTCGTAGATGCCCGCGAGGCAGAGGAACTCGCCGACGAAGCCGTTGAGGCCCGGCAGGCCGACGCTCGTCAGCGCGGAGAAGACCAGGAGGACGGCGAAAAGCGGGAGCCGGCTCGCCATGCCGCTGTAGTCCTTTATCATCCGCGTGTGATAGCGCTCGTAGAGCATGCCGATGAGGAGGAACAGGAGCGGCGTCGAGATGCCGTGGTTTATCATCTGGATCAGACTGCCCTGGAGGCCCGTCGCCGTCAGGCTGAACATGCCGAGCATGACGAGTCCGAGGTGGCTCACCGAGCTGTAGGCGATGAGCTTCTTGATGTCGTCCTGGGCGAAGGCGCAGAACGCGCCGTAGATCACGCCGATGGCCCCGAGCCAGGTGATGAGCGGCAGGCCGACGGCGAGACTCGCGTCGGGCGTCAGCGGGATGCAGAGGCGCAGGAAGCCGTAGCCGCCGAGCTTGAGCAAGACACCGGCGAGGACGGCACTTCCTGCGGTCGGTGCCTCGGTGTGCGCCAACGGCAACCAGGTGTGGAAGGGCATCAACGGCACCTTGACGGCGAAGCCGACGGACATCGACAGGAAGCACCAGATTTGCACGGTCCGCCAGAAGGCGCGCGTCTCCGGGTCGGGAAGGGCGAGTTGCGCGTCGAGCAATGTAAGCAGCTCGGGCAGCGAGAACGTCAGGATCTGCGTCCGCGAGTAGAGGGTCAAGACGATGCCGAGGACGCCGAGGAGCGTGATGAGGCTGCCGAACAGGGTGTACAGGACGAACTTGTTGGCCGCGTACTGCCGCTGTGAGCCGCCCCAGATGCCGATGAGGAAGAACAACGGCACGAGCGTCAGTTCGAAGAAGACGTAGAAGAGGACGATGTCGAACGCCAGGAACACGCCGATCATCGCCGTCTGGAGGACGAGCAGCCAGGCGTAGAACTCGTGGACGCGGTCGGTGATGTGGTTGAACGACACCAACACACAGGGCAGCATGAGCAGCGCCGTCAGCGCGACGAGCCAGACGTTGATCCCATCGACGCCGAGGTAGAACTGGATGCCAGTCTTGTCGAGGAGCGGGAGGATCGTCCAGGTGGTGCGGTCGGGCCGCTCCGGCGTGGAGCCCGGCACGAACTCGGGGACGAACGTGGACGACTCCTTCACGGTCGTCCGATCGAGCGCGAGGAACCGCGACACGAGGATCGCCGCGAGGACGAGCATGACGACGGAGACGGCCACGCTCGTCGAGCGGATCGCGGTCCCCTTCGTCGGGCCGAGGATCCAAACGACGACAGCCCCGAGGAGGGGCAACACCAGCAAGGCCAGCACGATCAGTTGGTCAGACGGCATCCGCTCCACTCCTTCGTCGGGGTCGTGTATGGAGATAGAGATAGGCGGCGGTAGGGCGGACGTCCAGACCGCGAAGGCGTCGGGGGGAAAGGAGGCCGGGCGGCGGCGTTTGTTTCTCGTCGCCACCTTGCCTTCGGGCCGGTCGATCGGTTATGAATAGTCTAGTTCCCTTGTTCGCGCTCGCACCCAGGATCCCAACCGATGGCCGCGCTTGCCCCACCGCCGGCTCCGCCTCGCGTCGTGCCCGGCGATAACGACGACAAGAAGCGTTTCCGCATGCGCCTCACCCAGGTGATGGCGTCGATGGCGACGCTGCTCGGGACCGCATGGGTCTGCTCGCTCGGGGCTATCCCCGCCATCATCGCGCTGGCCATCGCCAAGCACGTCCTCGTCGCCATCTTCATCATGGGCATCGGCGTGGACGCACCGAAGACCACCGAACCGGGACGTTGAGCCTGTCCGGATCTGGTCCCCCTCGCCCCTGTACTCAGGGGAGAGGGGGTCTTACAGCGCCTGACTCTCCCCCTCACCCCCGACCCCTCTTCCCCTCAGTACAAAGGGAGAGGGGAGCATCCTTCCGAACTGCCGCGTCATGCCTCCAATCGTTTTCGCACCTCGTCCGCTGCGGCGTCGAGGTGGACGCGCTTCTGCTCGAGCGAGTCGCGGTCGCGGATCGTCACCGTCTGATCCTGGAGCGTCTGCCCGTCGATCGTGAAGCAGTACGGCGTACCCACCTCGTCCTGGCGTCGGTAGCGCCGGCCGACCGCGCCGGAGTCGTCGTAGAAGACGTTGAAGTCCTTCTTGAGACGAAGGTAGAGTTTCTGAGCGATCTCCGGCATGCCGTCCTTCTTCACCAGCGGGAAGACGGCCGCCTTGATTGGAGCCAGGCGAGGGTGGAGCGCGAGCAGCGTCCGCTCCGTCGGCTTGCCGTTCTCGTCCGGCGCGGTGTCCTCGCGGTACGCCTCGCACAAGAACGCCAGCGTCGCGCGGTCGGCCCCCGACGACGGCTCGATGACGTGTGGCAGATAGCGTTCCTTGGTCATCTCGTCCATGTACGCGAGATTCTTGCCGCTGCCCTTGTACTTCGGCTTGCCGTCGGGGCCGAGTTCGACGACGAGGGCTCCGTCCTTCTTGACGAGCTTGCCCTCGGAGTGGCTGCGCAGGTCGAAATCGGCCCGGTGGGCGACGCCCTCGAGTTCGCCGAACTCCCCCGGCGGCAGGAACGGGAAGGCGTATTCGATGTCGGCGGTGCCGACGGAGTAGTGGGCCAGCTCCTCGGCGTGGTGTTCGCGCAGTTGGAGCCGATCGCGGGCCAGACCCAGCTTCAGATACCACTCATACCGCCGATCGCGCCAGTAGCGATACCAAGCGGCGGACTCGTTGGGGTGGCAGAAGAACTCGATCTCCATCTGCTCGAATTCGCGCGAGCGGAAGGTGAAGTGGCGCGGCGTGATCTCGTTGCGGAAGCTCTTGCCGATTTGGGCGATGCCGAACGGCACGCGAACCCGGCTGGAGTCCACGACGTTCTTGAAGTTGACGAAGATCCCCTGGGCCGTCTCGGGGCGCAGAAATGCGGCGTCCTCGGCACTGCCTAGAGCGCCGACGATAGTCTTGAACATCAGGTTGAACTCGCGCGGCTCGGTCAGGTCGCCGCCGCAATGCGGGCAAGGGGTCTGGAGGCCGGTCTCGGCCTTCTGCTCGGTCGCCAGGTAGCGGAGCAGCGTCGGCAGGTCGAGTCGCATCTCGGGGTTGCTCCGGAGGTCTTCCGCGAGCCAGGAGAGCGTGACATCCGGATTCCTGACCAGGGCCAGACCTGGGGCCAGCTTCTTCCCCTTGCGCTGTGCCCACTGGCTGCTACGCAAGCTGTTGAACTTCAGCAGGTCGTCCCAATCCGTCGCCTCGATCGATTCCGCGAACGACCGGACCCACTCCGCCTCCTCGAGCATCTCCCAGACGTGGTCGGCGCGGACCAGCTTCTTGCACTGCCGGCAGGTCTGCATCCAGTCGTGGAAGAGGTCGTAGTGCCCCGAGCATTTCCACACTTGCGGGTGCATGATGATGGCGCAATCGAGGCCGGTCATCTGGAACGGCTGCGGAGCTCCGGTCAGGGTATTCAAGTCGTCGTGGCTGGTGACCATGTCCTTCCACCACGCCTCCTTGACGTTGCGCTTGAGTTCGACGCCGAGAGGCCCGTAGTCCCAGAAGCCGTTCAGTCCGCCGTAGATTTCGCTCGACTGGAAGAGGAACCCTCGTCGTTTACACAGCGAAACTATCTTTTCCATGTCCATGATGTCGCTTCCAACCTGTCTCGTTCAGTGGTAGGGATCGCGTCGAAGGGAAATCGGCGACGATGTCGTTCCCTCGGATCCGCTTTCACCCAGAGGATTCTACGACGAGGTGCGGACGTAAACCATCCGTCCGCCTGGGATGAGGAGATGTGGCGTCGCCTTACCCACAGGACTGTTCGCGGAAGGGTTCGGTTCGCCCTGGCCGGGGTTGGTTGGGAACCGGCTTCTACAACAGGGCCGAGAGCGATGCGGATGGGTCCACTTCGAACGAGAACAGGTCGGCCTGTCGGTGTGCATCAAAGCGACAACCGTCGCTGTCGAGTAATTTCCCAGCCGCACCCACACGCCATCAGGCGGACCGATCGTTACTTCTTGCCCTTGACCGGGGGCAACTTGGCCGGCGGAGGCGCGCCGAGATCCCAGACGCGGACCGTCTTATCGGCCCCGACGGAGATCGCCCGCGTGCCCTTCTCCGCGACGATCACGCCCTCGGCCCAGGCGGTGTGCGACTCGAGTACCTTCTGGACGTTGGCCCCGGCGACGTTCCAGATGCGAACCGAACGATCCTTGCTCGACGAGAGGAGCAACTGTCCCGCCGGGTGGAAGACGAGGCCGGTGAGCGTGTGCGTGTGCCCGGTGCCCGTGCGAAGGAGCTTGCCGTCCGTTGCCTGATAGAAGTAGAGCTTGGCGTCGGTGCCGCCCAGGGCGATCGTCTTGCCGTCGGGGGAGAAAGCGAGCGCGGTGACGACGTTCGGCGGCGGCGGCGGGGTCGTGCCCTTCGGGACGGGCGGCGACGAGGGCACGTCGAACACCTTTCGGCCCGTGGCGGTCTCCCACAGCCAGAGCTTGCCGTCCTGCCCACCGGCGGCGGCGAACTTGCCGTCGCGCGACAGGGCGACGGCGAGGAGCCAGTCGGTCGCCCCGATCAGCTTGCGGATCGGCTTGCCGTCGGCGGGGTTCCAGAGCTGGACGGCTTTGTCGTCGCCCGCCGAGGCGAGCACCTTGCCGTCGTCGGAGACGGCGAGGGCGCGAACGGCAGCGCCGTGGGAGATCGTCTGGGCCGGCTTGTCGGCGGGCAGGTTCCAGACGAGAACCTTGCCGTCGCTCGCGGCGGAGGCGGCGACACTGCCCCCCGCCGCGACGGCGGTCACGGTGGAGGTGTGGGCCGTGAGTTTCTGCATCTTGGCGTCTTCGAGGAAGTCCTTGCCTTGGGTTCGCGTCCAGGTGCGTAGGCTCCCGTCCTCGCAGCCGACGACGACGATTCCCTTGGCATCGACGAACGCGACGCCGGTCGGCAGACTGTCCAGGGGATCCGACGTGCGGAGCAGCTTCGCGTTGCCGAGATTGAGGACCGGGAAGTCGTTCTTGGGCTGCGCCATCGCGAAGCCCGAGACGATCAGCACGGCGAGGCCGAGCGAGGTGAGGCGCGGACGCATAGCGAGGCTCCTTCTGAGTGCAGAATACGCCTCGTTACCAGGCAGAGCCGGTAACGAAGCGATGCTGATCGCGGCTTCGCTTTCGCTCAATCGGCGCGCTTGATCGAAGTGATCATGACATTTTCCGTGGGAACGTCGCCGTGACTGCCGCTGCGACCGATCGGGACGGCGCGGATCTTCTCGACAACATCGCTGCCGGCGACGACTTTGCCGAAGACGCAATATTTCGCCTTGTCGAGGTGGGAGGAATTATCGACGGTGTTGATGTAGAACTGGGCCGTGGCGCTGTCCATGTCGCTGGTGCGGGCCATCGCAACAGTCCCACGGGTGTTCGACAGGCCATTGCCCGACTCGTTCTTGATCGGAGCCTTGACCTTCTTCTGCTTCATGCCCGGCTCGAAGCCGCCGCCCTGGATCATGAAATCGGGGATGACGCGGTGGAAGATGGTGCCGTCGTAGAAATGGTCATCGACGTAGGTGAGGAAGTTGGCGACCGAGATCGGTGCCTTGGCCTGGTCGAGTTCGATGGTGACATCGCCCAGCGAGGTTTGCATGAGGACGCGCGGGTTGGACATGGGAGAGGCTCCTGTGTAGGGGGTCGGTGAGAGGCGGGGGGGGGGGGGGGGGGGGGGGGGGGGGGGGGGGGGGGGGGGGGGGGGGGGGGGGGGGGGGGGGGGGGG
>JANXSH010000351.1 GCA_025356615.1 Planctomycetia bacterium
GGGCCACCACCCAGGCTTCCGACAAACCCTACGGTGCCTGGTTCGGCCTCGATCTCAAATGCGGGACGAATGGCGGTTGTGGTTCCGGGAGGTGTGGCCCCGGTCGCTGCTTGCCGCCGCCCGGCTGGTCGCCCTACTACGCCCAACCGCAAATGTACGGCGGCTACTACGAGATGAATCCTTACAACACCTTGCCCCGTAATTATGGCCCCTGGCTCGGGTATCACTTCCCGGGCAACAATGGCGTCCTCCATCCGGGGGACACTTGGATGCAGCCGATGCCGGTCATGCCCCCCCAGATGCCCGCTCAGACGTTCCAGCCATCGATGGTCCCTACTCCCGCCTTGCCCCCGCCGGCGAACCTCCCCCCGCAGGCGAAGCCGCTTCCCTCTGGGATTCCCGCTCCAAACCTCGTGCCGACGCCGGCCGGTTCGATCCCCGGCAAGTGAGCATCTTCGGATACAGTCTCTCGAATGCTCTCTGAGGCTCGCCCAGAGAGCATACTCATTCATGCCTCGAAGAAACGTGCCGGCCTCCACGAGCAGGAGTGACCGGCCGACATCTCGGAAGGAGGATCTTTCCCATGAAACGATTGTTCGGCTTGGCCGTGCTATTCCTTGCTGTGTCAGGAGTTCCGGCGGAAGCACAGCTGTTCAAGATCAACAAAGGCGACAAGGGCAACGGGAAGCCGTCCCTCGGCCCCTGGTATCAATACTGGCCTTTGGAGGCGCATTTCCAGGTGCCCGCCTCCCCGCAATACCCCTACTGGCCCGCGCCGATGACGCTCCCCATCACCCAGCCTGCGGCGCAGGGGATGGGCGGCTACTCGCCGTATGGAACGATGGGCGGCATGCAGACCGCAGGCCCGCAGGCGGCTGGCATGGGCGGTTATAATCCCTACGCGGCGCAGGGGATCGGCGGCTACTCGCCGTATGGGGCGATGGGCAACATGCAGATGCCCGGCGCGGGCGCCTACAACCCCTACGGCGCGGGTGGATACAACCCCTACGGCATGGGCGGCTATGGTGCGCCCCAGGCCGCGCCGACACTCCCGGCGGGCAACACGCCCGCCTCCTCGGCCCCGACGATCCAGACGGGGAATTGACTTTTCGTGACTGTTCGATCGGGACGTGGGACCGGGTTGGCTTGCCCCGGTTCCGCGTCCCGATCGGTGCGTTGAATCTGACCTCGCCGCGCTGGGTAATGCCAAGCTCAGGGTTTCTTCGGCTCGGGATCCGGCTCGGGTTTCGGAGGGGGAGCCTTCAGATCGAGCAGCAGGATACCCGAATGGCCGCCGGTGGACAAGAAGCGGTTGCCGTCGCTAGTCATATTTTTCGGGTAGAACCTTCCCTTGCTTCCCCATTCCGACAGCGTCTTAGATGTGTAGGGGAATACTACCGCTGTCGGAGGTCCCTCCTTCTGCCAGTCCCACAGGCGCAACCCCATGTCCCACTTGGTGAGTTTCACGGGTGCCTCCCCTGGTCGCCCCGACTCCTCTATCCTCGGCTCTACCGTGGCAATGATGCGCTTGCCGTCCGAGGTGAACGCCAGTCCGCGCGGATGCCTCGCATTGAAGTAAGTAAACGCCTTTTGCTCGCCTGTCGTGCGATCGAACACGAAGAATGCGCCCTTCCTGGTTGCGGTAGCGCAATACCGACCGTCGGGGCTGATGGCGATGGCAAACACGTCGTCCATGTGTTCGTAGAGGAGGCGGTCTTGCTTGCGCGTCTTCATGTCCCAGGAACGAAGAGTGCGTTTGCTGTCCAACGTCAGTAGCCAGCGTCCGTCGCGGGACAGAACCAAGAAGTTATGGACACGCACCTTGCCGGGAAAATCGCCCAGAGACTTGCCCGTCTCGAGGTCGTAGACGGTAGCCACCGCGTCTTTCGCAGCGACGACGAGGAATTTATCGGACACTGCGAGTGTCGGTATTGGGCTGAGATTGACAATTCCGTATGGCTGGCCCGCGCGCAGGGGGATCTCGCGAAGTCGTTTGCCGGTCTTCATGTCGTAAACATCCACCTGGTGGGGGGGGATTTTCACCCGGTCGTACATATCGTCCTTATAAGGAGGTCTCCCAGGCAGAGGTTCCCACGTCTGGAGGGGGCGGATGGATACCAGACGAGTGGAGTCGGGCGTGAAAGTGAGAAATCCCGGCGGAAGGCGGTGGAGTACCTTCTTCGTGGCGGCGTCGAGGATGTACCACCCGCGCGACGATACCTTCTCGGATCTGGGCTTATAGGCGATGTACTTCCCATCAGGGCTAAAAACCACTTCGAAGGAATGAGACTGATTTAGGAAGACAGAAGGGCTGGCGTCCAAGACAGGAGCCTTCTTGGCGTCCGCGCCGCTTCCGAGAAGCGGCGCGAGACCACAGAGTCCGAACGCCAGGATGAAGCGGTGCGAGACAATCATGGGGTGTTTGGGGTTGAAGAGGGAATGAAGAAGCGGGGCGGAGTGCCCCACTTCCTCTGGATTGGGTTGATGACACCAGGATTCGGGAGAAGGAATCAACGACTCCCAGAGACGCCTACAATTTCTCCAACTCGATGTCATCGGCATTGAGCGCCGTCGTCTTCCATCCCGCAGGATCGGCCGGAGGGCGGTTTGCCCCACCTGCTGCAGAGATGATGGTCTTCTTCGTGCCTTTCGGCGGCACGACACCACCCGAGGGAATGTACACAGTGAGCGTCCCGTTGAGCGTTGCGGAACCCGTCGCGGTCATACTTCCAATGGCCCCGATCAGGTCCACCTGGAGAGTGCCGCCCACGTCAACCGTGAGATTGCCGACCAGATTGAAGACTCCGATCAGTTCGAGCGTTCCACCCTGCTGGACGATCACGTTCCCATTGTCGATCTTTCCATTTCCCTGAAGGACTCCACCCGAAAGGGTGTAGGTATCTGGAAGGCCGAGCAAGTTTTCGAGATCAAGAATGCCCCCGTTCAACTTGACGGTCCCGCCTGTCTGAGTGAATCCCCTGCGAAATTTCACGATAGCGCCGTTGATGTCCACCGCGCCCGCCGTCGTGAAGCTTGCGGAGAACGGCGTGAGGATGCCGCCCGAGAACTTGACAATTCCGAGCGTCGTGTTCGTGAAC
>JANXSH010000388.1 GCA_025356615.1 Planctomycetia bacterium
TGTGTCCTACCTGACCGCGCGAAGTATAACCACAGATGAACACAGATGCCCACGGTTCACTCAACAGTGGGGGCGGATTGGGAAAACGGTGTGTTGGTCGATGTCCTACGTCTTGGCATGCGAATCGCGTCATTTCCTATCATCTCATGAGGTGCCACCCACTATTCATTCGGATCTCGATCGATGGACTCGAACAATCCTGATCGGCCTACTTTAGAATCGACGTACCGCCTGCAATTCCACGCGGGGTTCAAATTCCGCGATGCGATGCGCGTCGTCCCGTACTTGCGCGACCTGGGCGTCACGCACGTCTACGCCTCGCCGTTCCTCACGGCCCGTCCGGGGAGCATGCACGGCTACGACATCATCGACCACGGCGCGATCAATCCCGAGATCGGCTCGCGCGAGGACTACGACGCCTGGGTCGCGGCGCTGAAACGACACGGCCTCGGCCAGATCCTCGACATGGTGCCCAACCACATGGGCGTCGGCACGAACGACAACGCCTGGTGGAACGACGTGCTGGAGAACGGCCCGGCGTCGCGCTTCGCGGGCTACTTCGACATCGCCTGGAATTCGTCTTCGCGCCCCGAGTTGCAGGACAAGTTGCTCCTGCCCGTCCTGGGCGAGCCTTACGGCGACGCCCTGGAGAGCGGCAAGCTACGGCTCGCGTTCGACGCGGGGCGTTTCACCGTGGCGTACTACGACCGATGCTTCCCCCTCTCTCCGCGATCCTACGCCAAGATCCTCGCACTCGACATCGATGACCTCGAGAGTCGTCTCTCCGGCGAGGAGTCCGCCCTCGGCGATTACCACAGTATCTTGACGGCGGTCCGCAACCTCCCCGATCGGCTGGAGTCCGACCCCGCCCGGCTCGCCGAGAGGCAGCGCGAGAAGGAAGTCGTCAAACGCCGGCTCGGGCAACTCGCCGTCGATAGCCCCGTCGTGCGTGCGTTCGTCGAACGCAACGTCGCCCGGCTGAACGGCACGCCGGACCAGCCGACCAGCTTCGACCTCCTCGACGACTTGCTCTCGAACCAGTGCTATCGCCTCTCGGACTGGCGCGTCGCGTCGGACGAGATCAACTACCGCCGCTTCTTCGACATCAACGACCTCGCGGCCCTGAACATCGAGCGCGAAGAGGTCTTCGAGGCGACCCATCGCCTCGTGTTCGAGATGATCGCTGCGGGCGACCTCGACGGCCTGCGCATCGACCACCCCGACGGGCTGTTCGACCCCGCTGGCTACTTCCGCCGCTTGCAGGAGTATTACGCCAAGGCGTGCCCCTCCGCCGGCGACCGGCGGCTCTACGTCGTCGCGGAAAAGATCCTCGCGGCCGGCGAGGCACTGCCCGCGAACTGGCCGGTGGACGGCACCAGCGGGTACGACTTCGTCAACATGCTCAACGGCCTCTTCGTCCAACCGGCCTCGGCCTCGGCCTTCACGCGCCTGTACCAGGAGTGGACCGGGGACGACACGCGGTTCTCCGAGCTGGCGTACCAGAAGAAGAGCCTGATCCTCGAGACGGCCCTCTCGAGCGAGTTGCACATGCTGACGCACCTGCTCGATCGGCTCGCGCAGAAGAGCCGGCGTTCGCGCGACTTCACGTTCAACACCCTCCGCACCGGCATCCAGGAGGTGATCGTCTGCTTCCCGGTCTACCGGACCTACATCGTGGACGCGGTCCTCGAGACGGACCGCAAGCCGATCGAGTTCGCCATCCGCCACGCCGTGCTCCGCAACCCGCTCGTCAGCAAGCACCTGTTCGCGTTCCTGCGCTCGATGCTCCTCCTCGAGGTTCCCGCCTCGTTCGGCGACGACGAACGCGCGGAGCAACGGCGGTTCGCCTGCAAGTTCCAGCAGGTAACGGCCCCCGTGATGGCGAAGGGGGTCGAGGACACGGCGTTCTACGTCTACAACCGCCTCGTCTCGCTCAACGAGGTGGGCGGGGAGCCGGGCCGGTTCGGCGTCTCGCCGGACGCCCTGCACCGCTACTGCCGCGAGCGGCAGGCGAAGTCGCCGCGCGGCCTGTCTCCGCTCTCCACGCACGACACCAAGCGCAGCGAGGACGTGCGGGCGAGGATCAACGTCCTCTCGGAGATTCCCGACGAGTGGGCGGACTGCCTACGGCGTTGGGGGAAACAAAACGAACGTCACCGCAAGTCGATCGACGACCAGACCGTCCCCGACGCGAACGAAGAGTACCTACTCTACCAGTCCCTCCTGGGCGCGTGGCCGATGGGTGAGGGTTCGGAGAGCGGGCATCGCGACTTCGTCGCGCGGATCCAGGCGTACATGCGAAAAGCCCTCTACGAGGCCAAGGTCCACTCGACCTGGATCAACCCCAACGCCGACCGCGATCAGGCAATCGGCGACTTCATCGCCGCCATCCTCGACGCGAACCAGAGCGCCGAATTCCTCGCGGACTTCCGCGCGGTGCAACGGCGAGTGAGTCGCCTCGGCATCCTGAATTCGCTGTCGCAAACGCTCCTCCGGCTGACTCTGCCGGGCGTCCCAGACACCTACCAGGGCAGCGACCTCTGGGATCTCAGCCTGGTCGATCCCGACAACCGCCGGCCCGTGGACTACGCCCATCGTGCCGAATCGCTGGCCCGATTGGGATCGACGCCGGCGAGCGACTTGATGGCTTCGGCGGAAGACGGTCGGATCAAGCTCTTCGTCACGTCGCAAGCCTTACGGCTGCGGCGCGAGATGCCGGGCCTGTTCACGCTAGGGGAGTACACGCCGATGCCGGGCGAAGGCGAGCGGGCGGAGCAGCTCTTCGCGTTTTCGCGGTCGCGGGAGTCGAATCGCGTCGTCGTCGCGGTGCCCCGATTGGTCGCGGCCCTGGAGAGCGCCGGGTGGAAGGACACGCGCCTCGCGCTGCCGCCATCCGAATCGGGGCGATGGCGGAACGTCTTCACGGGAGAGGAGGTCGTGGGCGAAAGCGTGGCCGCGTCGGACCTGTTCGCGCAATTCCCGGTGGCGATGCTCGTTAGGGAAGGCTCGTAAGGGGGGAAACGGCTCCGACGAAGTCGGGAGAGCGTGTCGAGGCATCGACGGGCTATACTGGACGGCGTGCCATGCCTACCGTGTCTTCTCTTTGTATTTCCGCTGGCTCCTCGCCGACTCGGTGGCGAGTTCTCTTTGTCTGACTCGCGTCCCGGTCTTCGCTTCTCGGGGGGCGGTGTAGGCCACCTTGGTCCACGACTGCGCCGCCCGGCCCGTCACCCACACCCAGAAGGCGACCCAGGCGGCCGTGTTGAGGATGAGGAACGACGAAGCGGCCCCCAGCAGTTTTCCGCACCGTCCCGTCATCATGCCGACGAACGCAAGCCCGTAGGCGACGGCTTGCACCCCGAGGGCGATGTCGTAAAGCGGCCCCTCACCCAGGATGCAGGCGAGGAGCAGGCCGAGTAACGCCCAGGGCACGACGAGGCGGGCGAGCTTGTGCGAAATCATCTGGAACCAGATCGGGTTGCGCCAGGGGGACAACACCTCGGGACGACGCTGGACGAGTTGGAAGTTGCCCGCGAGCGTGCGGACCTTGCGGCGGAACTCGTCGCCGGCCTTCTCGGGGAGTCGGTCGAACGCGACGGCCCGATAGTCGTGGACGACGCGCTTGCCCCCCAGGGCGATGCCGACGGGCCAGTAGACATCGTCCAGGATCGTCCCAGCGGGGATAGGCTCGAACAGCGCGCGACGACAGGCGCTGATGGCACCCGTGACGCCGACCTGCGATCCGACCCTACTCTCCTGGCGGCGCAGCCACTTCTCGAAGCGCCAATAGAGGCCGATGCCCGCCATCGTGCCGTCGCCTGCGGTAAGCACGAGGTCGCCGGAGACGGCCCCGACCGTGGGGTCGGCGAAGTTTTCGAGGAGGCGCGTCAGGGCGTCCGGTGCCCAGCTCTGGCGCGTGTCGGCGAACACGAGGATCTCGTTGCGGGCGAGGGCCGCGCCCCGGCTGATCGCGGCGGCCTTGCCGCCGCGTTCGGACAGCTCCACGAGGCGGACGTATTGCTTGGTGTACGGTCGAACGACCGCGGCGGTATCGTCGGTCGAGCCGTCGGTCACGATCAGGATCTCGTCGAAAGTGTTACCGCGAGCCTCGAGAAGACCGACGAGTTCCTGCAATCGGGCGTCGATCTGGCCCTGCTCGTTGTGAGCCGCGACGATGAACGAAACCGTGGGCAACGGGCCCACGGCCGTTTCGATGCGGATCGGGCGGGGGCGGAGCCACGCGACCAGCGACAGCAAGAGCGGGTAGACGATGTAGGGGTACGCGATCAGGGCGACGCAGACGAAGAAGAGGATCTCAGCCGCGAGCATGGCAGTACCCCCCCGGAGAAGGCGAGGTCGTCGGCATGCCGGGGACGAGGCGGGCGAATAGCCCTTCGTATCGAGCCGCCTGGGCGGCGAACGTGAACTCGGAGCGAACCCGCGCGGCACCCCGAACGCCCATCGCGCGGCGCGCCTCGGGGGCGTCGAGCAGGACGCGGATCGTGCCCGCGAGGAGGTCGGGCCGGCCCGGCGGTACGAGGACGCCGGTCACGTCGTCTTCTACGACTTCTGGCGTGCCGCCGACGGCCGTGGCGACGACCGCGAGGCCGGCGGCCATCGACTCGAGGATGGCGACCGGAAGTCCCTCGGTGTGCGAGGAACTGACGGCGAGGTCCAGCCCCGGCAGGTAGCGATGCAGGTCGTTGCGGAAGCCCCCCAGCACGAATCGACCCCGCAGTCCGCGTTCGTCGATGCGGTGTGTCAGCGATTCGCGAAGCGGGCCGTCGCCGAACAGGACGACGCCGACATCGGAGCGGTCGCGGAGGATCTCGGCGGCGGCGTCGATCAACACGTCGAAGCCCTTCTCGGGGCTGAGCCTGCCGACCGCGCCGAGGATGATCGCGGGAGGCGCGGCGAAGAGTGCCTCGAGATTGCTTCTCGCCTCCGGGCAAGGCGAATCGTAAGGGGTAGTGTCCAAGGCGTTGCGGATGATGACGCTGCGAGATACGGGGACGCCGGCCCGGCGGACACGCTCGGCAGTCGCCGACGAGACGCAGGCGACCGCGTCGGCGAATCGCATGGCGACCGCGTCGAGCCATTCGTAGACGCGGACCTTCCACGTCACCCCAGTCCACCCATGCGCGATGGCGACGACGGGGATACCCGCCCGGCGGGCGGCGCGCCAGCCGATCAGGTCGGGCTTGTACCCGCTGGTGCAGAGGACATCGGCCCGGAGGGCGCGCAGGTGGCCGGCCACTTCGCGGACGGCGCGACCGACGCGCGGGAAGTTGCTCGCCAGCTCGATCGCCTCGAATCCGCCGGCGCGGGCGCAGTCGAGGAGGGGCCGGGCCAGGCCGCGCTCGGCGAACGAGAGGAACGTCGTCCGGTGTCCCGTCAAAGCCTTGGCCAAGCCGAGTACCTGGCGCTCGGGGCCACCCACGAAGGGCGAGGCCATCAGGTGAACGATGTTCATGGGCTTCGGCCCTCCGACGGGGTCGGGGCCGCCGCTACGGCTCGCTCCCACACGCGCTCGAGTCGATCGGACAGCGTGGACCAGTCGTATCGTGAAGCCACGATGCCTCGTCCTTCCTGCGCCTGACGGCGATAGGGGGCGGGGGTCGAAAGGCATTCGACGAGTCGATCCGCCATGTCCCCGGTAGTATCCGCCAGGGTGAAGTCCTGCCCAGGGCGGATGGCAAGACCCTCGGCACCGATGCGCGTCGAGACGACGGGCAGCCCCGCCGCAAGAGCCTCGAGGATCTTGAGTCGCGATCCTCCCCCGATTCGCAAGGGCACGGCCATCACGGCACTGGACTCCATAAAGGGGCGAACATCGGGCACGTCCGCGTGAAGCTCGACCCCAGGCATCGCCTCGACTCGCTGTCTCAGTCTGGCGGGCGGGTTTCGCCCGACGATCACCAACCGCGCATCCGGCAGACGACGATGGACGTTCGGGAATATCTCGCCCAGGAGCAGGTCCAGGGCGTCGAGATTCGGACGCCAGTCCAGCGCCCCCAGATAGAGGATAGCTCGAGAGCCGTCGCGCGGACGGACATTACAAAAGTAGCTCACGTCTACGCCGTTGTCCACTACATCGACATTATCGATGCCATACCACCGCCGCGCGAGGGCTGCATCTTCGGCGCTGACCGCGACGACCCGGCGCACCGCGCGGAAGGCGTCGGCCTCGAAACGATGGAACTTACGCCACTGTTCGGCGATATACCAGCGCTTGAAGAAGTTGCGTTCCGCCTCGTGATACCGTTGCCAGATGAGCGCGTCCACGTTGTGCGCCTGCATGACGATCGGCATCTCGCGGAGCGGTCTGCCCAGACCTTGCAACGCATAGAGGTAGCCCGACCACTCGACCTGCCAGAGATCGACGGGGTTCTTCGCGGCGAATTCGTGGACGGCGCTACGGACGACTTCGCTGAAGTGCGACGTGACCGAGTAGGGCGTTCCGGCGAAGAGATTGCCCATGAGGCGCGCGTAGAACCCGACGCCCTTCTTGCGGGCGACCGGCGCGTCGATGATGCGAGCGTCGATGCCTTTGCCCGCTAGATAGTCGCGTGCCTTTTCATTCGCGACGGCGTCGCCGTTGCCCCGCGCGATGTAAGTGATGTGATGCCGGGACGCGAGGCCGAGCATCAGGTGGAGCGAACGCAACCGCTTCCCCGACGTTGGAGGGTAGGACACATCACCGTCGAGGATCACGACATTCATTAGGGGGGCACACGTCAGGGAAAGCTGTCAGCTATCAGTCGTCAGCCAGACATCTGCCGTCTCAGGACAGACCTGGAGGTCTGGCTGATAGCTGACAGCTGATAGCTGATAGCTGATAGCTGATAGCTGATAGCTGATAGCTGATAGCTGATAGCTGATAGCTTATCCTGTATACATCGCCTCGTAAGCCGCCATCATTCCACGGATGTCGAATCGTTCCTCGACCCGGAGGCGGCCGGCGAATCCCATTCTCTCACGAAGTTTTGGCTCGTGCCACAATCTTATTACTTCGGAAGCCATCGCGTTAGGGTCAGAGTGGGGAACGAGTAAGCCGGTGACGCCGTCCGCCACGACTTCGGGGTTTCCCCCGACGTTCGTCGCCACGATCGGCAAGCCTCGCGCGCTTGCCTCGAGGAGCGTCAGCGAGATGCCTTCGGTGAGGGAAGACAGGATGAACAGCCTCGCCCGTGCCAGGAGCGAAGGGACATCGCGGACGATCCCGAGGAAGCGAACGGCATCGCCGAGGTTCGACTCCGAGGCCAACCGATGCAGCGCCTCGTTGCACGGGCCATCGCCCGCGATTTCGAGGCGGAAGTCGGGGCACTTCGCGACGACGATCGGCACCGCGCGCAAGAGGGTATCGATGCTCTTCTCGGGCGAGAGCCGGGCGACGAGGACTGCTGGCCCATCGGGCACCGACCCGGAGTAGGCGAATCGCGTTAGGTCGATGCCGTTGAGCTGGACGCGAACCTTGCGGAGAGAGATCCCCTGTCGGATGGCCCATTTCGCGCTATCATCGCTGATGCAGACGAAGCGATCGTCGAACGAACTGACGAGGCGGATGAGCCAGCGCTGCCGGGCGCTGAGGCGCGTGCCCTGATTGTGCCGGGTGTGGATGACGCGAGCGCCGCTGAGCTTGCCGGCGGGAGCGCCGTAGATGTTGGGCCGATCGTCGTGGGTGTGGACGACATCGGCACGGAGGCGGCGGAACAGCCGGGCGAGCCGGAGGACGATCCCAGGACGCAATCCCTCGGGAGCCTCCAGGGCCGTGACCGGCCAGCCGCACGCCTCGATGTCCTCGGCGAGGGAGCCGCGCGTCGTGAGGGAGACGACATGGAGGCGGAACCGGGAACGGTCGGCGTGGCGGGCCATCTCGACGAGCAACTTCTCCTGGCCCCCGACCTCGAGGCCGAGCGTGACGTGGACGACGTTCAGCGGTCGGCTCATGCCCCCTCCCCCGCCGGCACGGGGGGCGGCACGAGGTTCGTGAGAGTGTCTGCGGCGTCCCGCGGAGTCGAGTGCTCGACGATCCGCGCCGGGTTGCCCGCGACGACGACATCCGGCGGCACGTTCCGCGTGACCACCGCCCCAGCCCCGATGATGGATCGGTCGCCCACCTCGACCCCCTTGAGGATGATGACGTTCGTGCCGATCCAGACATCGTTGCCGATCACGATGGGGCGGATGCTCTCCGGCGGGGTCGGGTCACCCGCGCGTCGGCGCTCGGCATCGACGGGGTGGCCGTCGTAGTCGCTGAGTTGCACTCCCGAGGCGAGCAGGCAGTCGTTGCCGATGCGGATCGAGTCGGACACGGAGAAGCCGACGCCGTGGCCGATGAAGGTGTGGTTGCCGACCACGATTTCGGGCAAGCGACTGCCGCGATTGCCGAAGACGAAACTAGGCTTGCCGCCGAAGACGACATCGTCGCCGAGCGTGATCCGCCCCGCGCCGATGATGAACGGCATGTGTTCCATGCGGAAGCCGGTGCCGATTCGGAAGCACTGGCTCCGAAAGAGCGGTTCGGACCAAAAGAACCGCGTCAGGGTAGCGAACAGCCCGCGAGAGAAGACGTGGACCCCGTAGAGGAAGCCGAACAACAGCCGCAGGATGCCGACGACGGGGATGTGGAAGCGAAGGACGCGGAGGACGAACGCTTTGAGACCGCTCCAGAATGGCCCCTCGCCGCGGCGCAGCTTGACCATCAGGTTCATGGGTAACTCCCCCCGGTCGAGCCGGAAGCGGTGGCAATCGTGTGTAGACAGAGGGGCCACTTCGCGCACCCCGGATTGCGCTGCGCTCCATCCGGGGCTACATTTCTGCCACCCCTACCGGGGTTCAGTTGGCATAGCCTGACCGCTGCGGAGTCGAAGCCAATCAGCCCGAGGTGACGCCTGGACTCCTGAACCCCGTTAGGGGTGACAGAAATGTAGCCCCGGATGGAGCGCAGCGCAATCCGGGGTGGGGAGACCGGAAGATAAGACCGGATCGTCATCATCCCTGCACCACCTCCACCGTCTTCGGGGGCTTGCTGCGGATCTCGCGCACCAGCGAGCGGAGGTCCGCCAGAACCGTATTCCTCGCCACCAGCATCAGCACACCGGCGTAGACAGCCCCGCCCACCACCGCGCTGAGGACGAGCCGCAATAAGAGTCGGGTCTGGATGTCGCCGACCGAGTGGGTGGCTGACGTAAACGCGGGTAGCGCCGCGCGCAGGGCGTACACGGCGATCACCATGCAGGCGGCTGCCAGGACGACGGGCATCTGAGGCCGGGCGAGGTCGAGAACTCCGATCCCGGTGACGCGGCGCGTCCAGGCGACCAGGCCGACGATGACGAGGGGATACAGGAGGAGCCAGGCGAGGCAGACGCCGACGAGTTCGCCTTGGTCGGGGCCGATGCGGGAGACGAGCGGGGCGAGGGAAGCGTGGATCGCGGGATACACATCGCCGAGCCAGGTCATGAACTCGCCGATCCTGCCCCCCAGGATCGCCCCGAAGTACGTCGCGGGGGGGAAGAGCAGGGCACAGGTCGCCGAGTAGCGTAGTGTGATGTCGGGCCGACCGATCGCGTCGAACAGCGGCGGGAGCGACGCGGCGTAGATCATCAGCACGCCGACGACGGCGAGCAGCTGGAAGAGCAGGACGGCGGGCATCCACTTCTCGCCGAGGACGAGTCGGAACGCCTCAGGGGCGACGACCGCCATCCCGACCAGGACCGGGACGCCCAGGAAGCCGAGCATGACCGAGAGGCGGAGATACCAGTTGCGCAACCGCTCCCGGTCGTCACGAAGGCGACAATAGAGGGGGTAGGCCACCTGATTGGTGCCGACGGTCAACTTCTGCATGGGCATCGAGACGATCTGGAAGGCCAGCATGAAGTACCCCAGCGTCTCCTTGCCCACGATCTTGCCGAGGATGGCGAAACTACTGTTAGTGTAGAAGAAGAGCAGAATGCTGCTGAAACTGACGTTCATGCCGAAGCGGACGAGTTCGCCGTGCCGCCACGGGGTCAGCGTCACGCGCGGAGTCCATTTCGTGGCGAGGTAGAGGCCCACGGTCTCGAGGAGCCGCCCCAGCACCGCGCCGACGACGAGCGACCAGTAGCCGAAGCCCAGGAGTGCCAGGCCGAGGACCGTGGCCGACTGGGACACGGAGAAGAACACGTGGATCGCCGCCTGCCGCTCCATCTTCAAGTCGCGGTCGAGCAAGGCGAAGGCGACGGAGCGGAACGGGCCTAACAGGAGCATGAGTGCCAGGATCGGCAGCATCACGCTCAACTCGGGCATGTTGTAATAGTCGGCCCAGAACCCTGCCGTCATGAAGAGCAGGGCGTAGAGCGTCGTCGCGAGGACGAGGTTGAGCGTGAACGCGGCGGCGAGGTCGTCCGGCGTCAGCTCCTCCTTCTGGATCAGCGCCCGCCCCACGCCCGCCTCGGCGAGCATGTCGGCGAGGCAGATGAAGAAGACGCCGATGCCCATGACGCCGTAGTCGCCGGGGGTCAGGAGGCGGGCGACGACGAGCGTCACGGCGGAGAGCAAGACTTGGACGAGCAGCCGCGCCCCCATCAGCACGGCCCCGCCGCGCACGGCCCTGCCGGCCAGCCGCTGCGACGCTTCTTTGCGTTCGTCGGCGTCGAGGAGGGCGGGCTGTTGATCGGAGAAAGACGTACTCATGACGGACCCGAAGGTCGAACCCCTCATCATGCGGAAAAGGTGGCGCGGACGAACAGATACAACGCCACGAAGACAAGCCCGGCGAGGACCGCGAGCCGAAACAACAACTCGAGTCCGAACCGCTGGACGACTCGCGGCGGGTTCGTCGCAGACATCGCGAGGAACGCCGCAGCGAGGCCGAATATGGTGTAGGTCGAAACCAGGATGTTGAGGCTAAGGGTGAACATGCCCGCGCAGTAGGCCGTCACCGCGCCCGCGACATACGGGTGGTAGTGCCGCAACGTCGGGTCGATGAACACCGGGGTGATGGGGAGGAGCCGACCGGGGTCGCGGCGCGGGAGGGTCAGGCGGTAGAGTCCGAGGACCGAGAGGAAGGCTGCCCCAATGAACAGCGTCGCGCCGAAGAACCCCAGCTCGGCGAAAGACTGCAAGTAAGCGTTGTGCGCGAGCAGCTTGGGGAGGTTGTCCTTTTGGGCCTTGAACTGATCGAGACCGACACCCAGCATGGGGTGTGAGCGGAACATCTCGAGACCGAGGCTCCAGAGCTGGATGCGCTCCGAGGCGGTGTTCGTCTGGGCCGAGAGGGCCGTTTGTCGGCCCCCGAGTGTGAAGAGGAGGAGCGGGAAGCCGAGCGTTCCCAAGGCGATGGCTCGCCCCCAACCGAAGCGAAGGCGGATGAACACGCCCACCCCCGCCATCAGCGCGAGGAGGCCGCCGCGCGACTGCGTCAACGCGAAGCCGACAGCGAGCAGCGCGCCGGGGGCCAGCCACAAGACGCGCGGAGAGCCTGACCGCGAGTCGGTGAGCAAGCCGAGTGTCAGGATCAACATGGTCACGAGGATCGTGCAGAGGTCGTTGGGGTCGCCGAACAG
>JANXSH010000390.1 GCA_025356615.1 Planctomycetia bacterium
GCCATGTAGACGGTGCCCATGCCCCCTTCGCCGATCTGCTGGAGCAGCTTGTACGGGCCGATGACCGTGCCGACGACCTCTTGGCGGGAGACGGCCGGCTCCTCTGCTCCAGGTGCGGGAGTGAAGACCCCGGTCGCCCCCACGGCCTCCGCAGGCCGGTCCAAGAAGCTGCCGGCTTCGCAATGGATTCGGAGCAGGTCGGCGACTTGCCGTTCCAACTCGGCGTCCCCGCCGCAGGCTTCGGAGACATAATCGCCCCATTGCTCCGGCGTCAGCTTGCCGACGGCGTGCAGAAAGAGTTCACGGACTTTTTGCTGGTCGGCAGCCATGATGACACGTCACTCCAGGTTCGTTCCCAGGTACAAGTGCGGATTCGGGGCGAGATTCGTCCGGAAGAAAACAAAATAAAATGTTCGCGCCTCGCCCGCTCCTCATTCCCGGTCGAGCAAAGTCTTGAGACGCGCTCGGGCGTAGGACCAGTGTTCGTAGGCGGTCGAGCGCGAGACCCCGACTACCTCGGCGGCGTCCTGGATCGATAAGCCGGCGAAGTAGCGCAGTTGGATCAACCGCGCCGCCTCCGGGTTCTCGGCGGCCAGCCGGGTCAGGGCTTCGTCGATGTCGAGGAGTTCGTCGGCCGGCGAGTGATAGCCGAGGTCGGCGTCGTCCAGGGGCACGCGGCGACTCTGGCCGCCGCGCTTGACGGCCAGCTTGCGGCGTGCCTGATCGACGAGGATCCGGCGCATGGCCTCGGCCGCAGCACCAAAGAAGTGGGCACGGCTGTTCCACTTCGCGGCCTCGTCACCGGCGACCAGGCGCATGTAGGCTTCGTGGACGAGGGCCGTGGCCTGAAGCGTCTGGCCGGGCTTTTCTTGGGCCATCTTCTCCGTCGCCAGGCGACGCAACTCGTCGTAGACGAGTGGCAGCAATCGACCGGCGGCGTGCGGGTCGCCTCGCTCGATGGCGGACAGGATGTGCGTCACGTCGCTCATGGGTGGCACCGGAAGGCTCGAAGGTGTGCGGAACGAACTCCCCCAATTCCTCGAATTCAGTCTCCGGCTGCCTGGAGCGTCGAACCTATTAGCGCGCCAGGTGCCAATCAGGGAGACACTCGATGAGTATACCAGCTGGCTCCTCACATCGCCTCGTCACCAGGCTCCGCCTTCATCGTTCTACACAAGACCAATGAAGGCGGTCAGGGCGAAGTTGGTCCAGGAGCGCGTCAGGCGCTGGCGAGGTCGGTCCTGCGACGGAGGCCGATCCCCATCGTCTCGGGGCCGAGAGGGCGATCCCCCTTCCGGCCTAGGTATCCCCCAGACTCGCCACTATCTTCACCATCTCTCCCCGTGACGGCACCTGCCCCGGCAATTCTCCTTTCACCACCACAGCCACCGCTTTCCATTCCTCCGGGCTGAACACTACCTCCCCCTCTTGGTCACGAACAGCGTTCGCCACGCCACTATCCTGTACACCGCCAGGTATGTTACGGTCCTTGTCCACCGGGAGTTGTGTAGGACGATGAAGGCGGAGCCTGGTAACGAGTGGATGGGGAACACCCCCGCTCGCCGAAGCGTCCCATCCTTCGCCCATTTCTCCTATGATGACTTATGGCACCCCAACCCGGTCCCGAGGTCGCATTCATGGGCAAAGTCTCCATCGCGTGTCCGCAGGAAATCGTCCCCGTCGATCGCAAGCAAATGCGCGAGGCGGTGCGCGTCGTCCTCGAGGGCGAGGGCGTCGCGGACGCCGAGATCAGTCTCGCCTTCGTCGATGACCCGACGATCCATCGGCTCAACATGCGATTCCTCCAGCACGACGAACCCACCGACGTCCTGAGCTTCCCGCTCAGCGAACCCAAGAGCAAGAAGCTATGCGGCGAACTCGTCATCGGGGCCGAGGTCGCCCTCGCCCAGGCGACCGAGCGTGGCCACGATGTCCAGGCCGAGTTGACGCTCTACGTCATCCACGGCCTGTTGCACCTTTGCGGGCACGACGACCACGACGACGACGAGGCCCAACTCATGCGCGAGCGCGAACGCCGCTACCTCGCCGTTCTCCAATTGCCCGACATCTCCCCGCGCCCCGAATAGAGATAGACGTTGAAGGTGTGTAGCCGCGACGCGAAACGGAGCGCGTCCCTCGCGCTCCGCTTCGCGTC
>JANXSH010000392.1 GCA_025356615.1 Planctomycetia bacterium
TTCTCCGACGGCACGACGCGCGACGTGTCCCGGCTCGCCTGTTTCGAGCCGTCGAACCTTCTCGTGAGGGCGGACTCCAGTGGGATCGTCCAGCGGCTCGGCCACGGCGAGGCCGCCGTCGTCGTGCGCTACCTCGATCAACAGGCCGTCGTCTCGGTCGCGTTCATCCCCGCCCGGCCCGGTTTCGTCTGGAAGGAACCCGACGCCGAGAACGTCATCGACCGGCACATCCTCGCCAAGCTCCGCTTGCACCGCATCGAGCCGTCCGGCCTCTGCACCGACGGCGAGTTCGTCCGCCGCGCCTACCTCGACACGCTCGGCATCCTGCCGACGCCGACAGAGACGCGACGTTTCCTGGCGGAGGCCAAGTCCGACAAGCGCCGCCGACTCGTCGAGGGACTCGTCCGGCGGAACGAATTCGCGGACTTCCAGGCTCTCAAATGGTCCGACCTCCTCCGCAACGAGGAGAAAGTCCTCGACGCGCGCGGCGTGAGGGCGTTCCACACCTGGATTCGTCGTGCCATTCTCGACGGCAAGCCGCTCAACGAGTTCGCCCGCGATCTCATCGCGTCGCGCGGCAGCACCTACAGCCGACCCGAGGCGAACTTCTACCGCGCCCTGCGCGACCCCTACGCTCGGGCCGAGGCGACCGCGCAGGTGTTCCTCGGCGTGCGGCTCCAGTGCGCCAAGTGCCACAACCACCCCTTCGACAAGTGGACACAGTCGGACTACCACCGCTTCGCCGCGTTCTTCCCGCGCGTGCGGTATCGCATCCTCGAGAACAAGCGGACCGACAAGCTCGACAGCCACGAGTTCGACGGCGAGCAGGTCGTCTTCATGGACCGCACGACCGAGTTGACCGACCCCGTCAGCGGCGACGTGCTGCGCCCGCGCTTCCTGGGCGAGGACGCGCCGGCAAGGGCCGACCGCCTCGCCGCGCTGGCGGACTGGGTCGCGAGGCCGGACAACCCGTTCTTCTCGCGGGCGCAGGTCAACCGGGTCTGGCAGCACCTGATGGGGCGCGGCCTCGTCGATCCGGGCGACGACTTCCGCGACTCCAACCCGCCGAGCCACCCCGAATTGCTCGACGACCTGGCGCGGGACTTCGTCCGAGCCCAGTTCGACCTCCGCACGCTCGTCGTCCAGATCATGACCTCGCGGGCCTACCAGCGATCCGCCCGGCCCACCGCGACGAACCGCGACGACGAGATCAACCACGCGCGGGCGGTCGTCCGGCCCCTCCAGGCCGAGCAACTGCTCGACGCGGTCGCGCAGGTCTGCGGCGTTCGGACCCGATTCGCGGGTCACCCCCTCGGCACGCGCGCGGGCCAGCTGCCCGGCGTCGGCGCGAACCGCCGTCGGGGCCGAGACGTGAGGGAGGCGGACGGCGAAAAGTTCCTCGCGGTCTTCGGCAAGCCGATGCGGTCACTGAGTTGCGAGTGCGAGCGCGGCGAGGACACGACCCTCGCCCAGGCGTTCCAGCTCCTCACCGGCCCCGTCGTCGGGCGCATGCTCGCGGAGCCGAACAACCGCATCGGCAAACTACTCGAGGCCGGCACGCCGGCCGATGCGATAATAGAAGAGTTGTACCTCGCGGCCCTATCGCGCCGGCCGACGCCGAGAGAGCGACTCGCGCTGCTCGCCGTCGTCGAGAAGGCACCGAGGAAGCGGGAGGCGCTCGAAGATGTCCTCGCGGGGTTGCTCAACGCCAAGGAGTTCCTCCTACGCCGCTAAAATGCCAGATTAGCCACAGATGAACACAGATGAACACAGATAAAGACTTGAATGAATAATACGGAATTGTTCAAAACTAGATTTTTGTCTTATTACCCCGGCCCGGAAGTATCGCAGAAATTAGCCCGACGCGCAAGCGAGGGATTGGGGTAGCCAGGCAAAAACCCTCGCTTGCGCGTCGGGCTAAGACTTCACTTCGTGATCTTCTTTCGGGCCGGGGTAATATCTGTGTTCATCTGTGGCTAATTCCTTCTTTTTGAAGTTCGTCAGGAGTCGTCATGGTCCGAACGTCGAACGTCGTCTTGCTGATCCTCCTCACGGCTGCCCCCCTCGCCTCGGCGGTGGCCCCGCCGACCGACTGGCACGCCTGGGCCAAGAAGTCCGAGTCCCGCCTCGCCTACAGCGTGTTCTTCAAAGGCAAGAAGGCCGGCTGGATCATCGAGGAGACGAAGCTCGGCGAGTACGCCGGAAAGCCCGTCCTGAAGTCGTCGAGCGAGGAACGTATGGAGACCGCTTTCGATGGCGAGAAGTCGGTCAAGGAGGAGCGATCGGCCACCTATTACGCCCTCACGGGCGACGGCTCTATCGTCGCCTATGACTCGTACCGCAAGGAGGACGGGAAGGAGACGCGCCGGACCGCCGAGCGGGTCGGCGACAAGCTTCGCGTCACCACCAAAGTCGGGGACAAGGCGGTCACGCGCACGGTGCCCCTGCCGAAGGACACACTCGCTTCGTCGTATGACCTCGAACGGTGGTTGCAGGGCGACCGCAAGGCGGGCGACAAGATCACGAAATTCGGAATCACCTGGGAGGCGATCCAGATCGACAGCAAGCAGGAGTACCTCTTCCGCGAGAAGAAGAAAATCCTGTACGCGGGGAAGCTCCTCGACGTTCGCCGCGTACAGATCACCATCGAGGGCGGCAAGATGGAGGCGCAGGTGCTGCCCGATAGCCGGACCGTCACCGCCGAGATGGGCAAAGTCCTTAGCATCCGGCTCGAGAAGGAAGAGGACGCGAAGAAGCTCTCCGGCAAGGTCGTCGATCTGATGGACCTCACGTCGGTCTACGTCCAGAAGAGGCTCGGGCCGGCCTCGCGGGTCGATACGCTGAAGCTCGAGCTAACGGGGCTGGATGGCTTCGAAGTCCCCGCGTCGCATCGGCAGATCGTCAAGTCGGGCAAGGACCAGACTCTCGTCGAAATCCGCCGCGACTTCCGCCTCGACAAGGGGTCCGACCTGTCGAAGGCGGACCGCAAGCGGTTCACGCAGACGACGCCTCGCTTCCAGATCGAGCACGAGACGGTCCTCGCGCAGGCGAAGAAGGTCGTCGGCGACGAGAAAGATACTCTCGAGAAGGCGAAGCGGATCGAGAGGTGGGTCTACAAATCGCTGAAGAAGGCGTATGACGCGAATGCCGACTCGGCGCTCGAGATCCTCGAGAACAAGGCGGGCGACTGCACGGAGCATTCGCTCATCTTCGTGGCATTGTGCCGGGCCTCCGGCGTTCCCGCGCGCGAGGTCGGCGGTCTGGCCTACATCGACGGCGGCAAACCGCTCTTCGGGTGGCACGCCTGGGCCGAGATCCACGACGGGCACCAGTGGGTGAGCATCGACCCGACCTGGAATCAGCTCTACGTCGATGGGACGCACCTGAAGATGTCCGAGGGCGACCGCGACCTGACTTGGACGAACGTTATCGGGTCGCTGAAGATGAAGGTCGTCGAAGTAAAATCGCGGAAGTGAGTGGCCCGTTATCGTCTCGGTGATTCCGACACTACTCGCTCATCCCCACTGCCATTCGTCCAGGAATAGCCTCGACCGTGTAGCCGCGACGCGAAGCGGAGCGCGCTGGCCTCGCGCTCCGCTTCGCGTC
>JANXSH010000422.1 GCA_025356615.1 Planctomycetia bacterium
GCCGAAGTCAAGGCGATGAGTGATGCGGACCGCAAGGAGGCGGGCGTCAGAGGCGACTTGTAGGTTTCGACGCCGCCGACCGATATCGTGCTTCCTTGCATCTCCTCGAGCAGCGTGAAGCACTCGGCTGTCGCAGACCCCGCCTCCTTGCGGTCCGCATCACTCATCGCCTTGACTTCGGCGTATTCCTTCTTCGTGGTCTTTTTGACGTGGTCGGTCAGTTGGGTCCGAACGCGCTCGACGTACTGCATGCCGACGACGTGATATTCCCGCTCGCGGGCCAGCCCCATGCCTGGGAGCAGCTCGCCCATCTTGCCGGGGAGGATGTCGTGGTCGATCTTCGATTTGTACTCGACGCCCTTGATACCCATGAAGACGAGGCCGAGCGCCGTCGTGACCCCGATGTACATCGTGGCGTGCTTGAAATTGCCCTTGGCGGCGGCGTAGTGCGCGAGGACGACGGTGAGGCTCGAGAGGATCAGGACGAACGTGTTGACCGCGCCCATCCACTCGACGAGGTGAACGTCGTGCGGCTGTGGCCAGCGGATCACCGGGTGATCCGGCACCGAGCTGCGCAGGATGAGGTACGTCCCGATCAGCGCGGTGAAGAACATGATCTCCGTGACGAGGAACAACCACATGGCCAGCTTGCCGTTGGGCAAGGGCATCGCCATAGGGCTAATCTCTTCGTGAGCAGGTTGCGTCATTGCCAATCACTCGCAGGGGAGGAAGTCATTTGCCAAGCAAGGCGTATACCGACCGATCGAGAAGGAGAACCAGAAGCAAGCCGGGGAGGTAGACCAGCGAGGCGCGAAGCACCCGTCGGGCGGACGCCGTCGAGCGGTCGCGGTAGAAGCCCAGGGTGGGCCGGAGGAAATACCAGCCCAAGGCGAGAGAGCCGACGACGTAGATCACCCCGCCCGAGCCGAGGAAGACCGGCATCAGTGCCCCGGCCATGAGGGCGAGGCAGTAGAGTCGCATCTGCATCGCCGTGATTCGTCCGTCGGGATCGACGCCGGGCAGCATGTGAAGGCCGGCGCGGGCGTATTCCTCGCGATACATCCAGGCGATGGCGAGGAAGTGCGGCACCTGCCAGAGGAAGAGGATCACGAACAGCGCGACCGCCTCGGGGTCGATCTGCCCCCGAACCGCACACCAGCCGATGACGGGCGGCAGCGCGCCGGGGACCGCCCCGACGAGCGTGTTGAGGGTCGTGACGCGCTTGAGGGGCGTGTAGACGGCGACGTAGAGGACGAACGTGAGCGCCGCCACCGCCGCCGCTAGGGGCGAGGGCAGCGTCAGCGCGAGGTACGCCGTCCCGATGACGCCGAGGGCTACCCCGAAGACGAACACCTCCAGCGGGGTGAGGCGACCCGTCGGCAGGGGCCGATTCTGGGTTCGCCTCATGCGCGAGTCGGTGTGTTGCTCGAGCCACTGGTTGAGGGCGCTGGCCCCAGAGGCGACGAGGGCGGTGCCGAAGACGGCGTTGAACAGGACCAGGAGCGACACTTCGGGGCCGGCGGCGAAGAGGACGCCCGCGCCGACGGTGAACAGCACGAGGACGGAGATTCGCGGCTTCGTCAACGCGACGTAGTCCGCGAATCGACTGACGGGACGCGCGTCGGGGATCGGCACGGTCGTTACCAAGTGCGAGACGTTCGGAGAGGACAAAGTGGCCGTTTTCAAGCAACGCCCTCCAGCTGGTGGACCTGGTGGACGTTGGAATCGATATCGGGAGTCTCGGAAAGCATGGGTCGTCGAAGCCGATCGGGACGGAGGAGCAGGACGGTTAGGGCGACCGAAGTCGCGAAGATCAGTGTACCGAGAACATGGTGTCCCGAGCGCGCGAGGTCCAACGCCAGGCTCGACGGCACCATGTCGGGCAGCGTCATCGTGCCGAATCGGCGGATCCACGCCTCGACGCCGAAGATCGGCTGGATCGAAACGAGGACCGCGAGAAGGATGCTCCATCGGCGAACGGCAGGATCACAATCGGCCCGTCGGATGCGGGCGAACAGCCAGAAAACCATGCCGAGGACGACGAACGCGAGCAGGATGTGCAGGCGTTGCGCCAGCGGGTCGAGCAGGTGCCGCATGATCGCGCCGAAAACGATCTGTGTGAAGATCAACACGCTCAGGATCCACGCGCCCCGACGGAGCGCGACGGGAGCGGTCCCACTCGTCGCCCAGGTCCGCGAGGTCAGGACGGCGACGGAGACGAGGACCGCGATGACGAGTTGGGCACAGATGCCGTGGATCGTGGCGAGTTTGTCGCCGAACAGGGCGTTGAGATCGACGCGATATTTGCCCAATAGCCCCTGGATGCCGACGGCTGCGAGGGCGGCCCAGCCGAGGAGGCGATACCAACTGCGTGCCGCGACCGCGAGGCCGAGGGCCAGGACGATGCAGAAGATCCCAACAACGAACCCGGCGAGGCGGTGGCCGTGTTCGATCAGGTAGCCGAGAGGGGTCTCGCGGACATCGATGGTGAACAGCAACCACGGCGCGCGGAATCCGACATCATCGACCATGCCGACCTTCTTCGTCGTCACTTCCGCGCCCAGGAGGACGAGCGGCAGTGCGGCGAAAAGGGTCAGGACGGCCCAGTACCGGAGCCAGACTGGAACAGGGAGTATCGAACGCGGATCGGTCATAGTGTCGGATCGAAAAAGTAAAGGTTATCCGCAGATTGCGCAGATTACACAGATAAGAAAACACTCAGATCATTGAATTGGGCTTATCTGCGTAATCTGCGCAATCTGCGGATGATTCGGATTTTAGTGCCCCGCCGACGGGAGCGGCCCGTGCGGGTCGGTTTGCGGGGTGAAGTCGGCCTCGGCCTCCGGGTGTCCGTATTCATACGGCCCGCGATGGACGATCGGGATCGACTCGAAATTGCCGTGCGGCGGCGGCGACGGCGCGGACCACTCCAGCGTATTGCTGTTCCAGGGGTTGCGTCCGACCTTCTTCCCCCAGCCGAGGCTGACGAGGAAGTTGATCAGGAAGATGAACTGCGAGAAGCCGAGCAGGATGGCGCTGATCGACATGAAGACGTTCAGCGGCTGCAAGTGCTGGAACACGTCGTAGATCGTGACATCGTAGTACCGCCGCGGGTGCCCGCCGACGCCGATGATGTGCATCGGGTAGAAGGTGCAGTTCGAGAAGAGGAACGTCAGGGCGAAGAGGACCTTGCCCCACGTCTCGTTCATCATGCGGCCGAACATCTTGGGGAACCAGAAGTAGATCGCGCCGAAGATGCCGAACACGCTCGACATGAAGAGGACGTAGTGGATGTGGCCCACGATGAAGTAGGTGTCGTGGATGTACACATCGACCGGCGTCGCCGCCATGAAGATGCCCGAGAGGCCGCCGATGACGAACATGGCGACGAAGGCGAGGGCGTTCAGCATCGGCGTGGTGTACTGGACGTTGCCCTGCCAGATGGTGCCGAGCCAATTGAAAACCTTGACGGCGCTGGGCAGGGCGATCATGACCGTGGCGATCATGAACCCCGTGCCGAGGCGCGGGTCCATGCCGGACTGGAACATATGGTGGCCCCAGACGATGAAGCCGAGTCCCGCGATGCCCGCGATGGCGTAGACCATGGGGCGGTAGCCGAAGAGCGGCTTGCGGGAGAACGTGCTGATGATGTCGGAGACCATGCCCATCGCGGGCAGGATCATGATGTAGACGGCGGGGTGCGAGTAGAACCAGAACAGGTGCTGCCAGAGGAGCGGCTGCCCGCCGCCGGGGCCGGTGTGCCAGTTGCCGAAGGCCAGGCCGGGGCCGGGCAGGAAGAACGTCGTGCCCATCGTCTTGTCGAGGAGCTGGAGGATGAGGGCGACCGTGAGGACGGGCAGGGCCATCGCCTGGAGGATGGCGGTGATGAACATGGCCCAGATGGACATCGGCATGCGGAACAGGGTCATGCCGGGGGCGCGCATGTTGATGATGGTCGTGATGTAGTTGACCGAGCCGAGCATGGAGGAGATGCCGACACACGTCAGCGATAAGAGCCAGAGGACTTGCCCGAGGCCGGCGTGCGGGCTGGAGGGGGAGGCGAGGGTGGCACTGCCGGCGGGGAGGGCGGCGCTGGCGAGGGTGGGGTAGGAGGTCCAGCCGTTGCCGGCCGCGCCGCCGTCGGTGAAGAAGCTGGCGAGGATCAGGACGAAGGCGGGCCACATGAACCAGTACGACATCATGTTGAGCTTGGGGAACGCCATGTCGCGCGCCCCGATCATGAGCGGGATGAGGAAGTTGCCGAAGGCCCCCGTCAGCCAGGGGATGATGACGAAGAAGATCATGATCGTGGCGTGCATGCTGAAGATCATCGTGTAGAACTCGGGCGACATCTTCTCGCCCCAGCTCGTCGGGAACCACCTTCCGATGATCGGGATGGTGCCGGTGGGCCAGCCGACCTGGAGGCGGACGAGCAGCGCGAGCGCGCCGCCGATGAACAGGAAGATCATCCCCGAGAAGAGGAACTGGATGCCGATGATCTTGTGGTCTTCGGAGAAGACGTACTTCCGCAAGAAGCCCAGGTCGGGATGGGCGTGGGCTTCGGTGGAGTGGGATTGACTGACGCTCATTCCGTGTTCCTCGCGCAGGCCGCCGGGCGACGGCGGCACACCTTCAGGGAGAGGATTGTCTCAGGACGATCGATACAGGTTTCGGATTCAGTTACCGAGGGCAACGCCGGTTTCGAGAGTGCGTGTCTGTTGCTGTCGTTTGGCCTGGCCGAGCCAGGCGTCGTAGCTCGCCCTGTCCTCGTGGACGTAGAGCCGACCGCGCATGGCGTAGTGGCGTCCGCCGCACAACTCCTGGCAGGCGATCTCCCAGGCGTCCTGCTTGGGGCCGAAGGGGACGAGGTCGCCACTGCTGGGCTTGCCTTCCTTATCCTTCTTCTCTTCGAATCGGCAGTTGTGCTTGTTGGCCTGGAACCACATCGGGATCGTCTTGCCGGGCAGCGTGTCTTGCTTGAGGCGGAGATTCGGCAGGGTGAAGCTGTGCAGCACGTCCTGGGTGCGGAGGTAGAGCTTGACGTTCGCGCCCTTCCAGACGTGGATCTCGTTGGGGACGTGGATGTCGTCGATCTCGGGGTTCTCGGCCCACGCGCGGGCGGCGCGCTTCTTCGCTCCTTCATCGATGCCGCCGGTCTCGGCGTAGAAGAATCGTGCCGGGTCTTCGGGATAACGCATGCGCCACTCCCACTGACGGGCGAGGACAGAGATCGTGAGGTCCGGCGCGGGCATGCGGGCCTGGTATTTCATGCGCTCCCAGACGCCGAGTTGCGAGAACGCGATCACGAGGAGGAGGACGGCGGGGATCGCGGTCCAGACCACTTCGAGGCGGTGGTTGCCGTGCGAGTATTGGGCCTTCTCGCCGGGCCGATAGGCGAATCGCCACATGGCGTAGACGAGGACGACTTCGGTCAGGACGAAGAAGACGGCAGTCAGGCCGAGGATCATGTAGAAGAGGCCATCGACGGCCCCGCCAAACGTGCTGACGTTCTCCGGCATCCACCACCCGAAGACG
>JANXSH010000464.1 GCA_025356615.1 Planctomycetia bacterium
CTGGGCTCATAGCTCGTTTAACAGCTCCCCCAGGCTTTTCGCAGTTTTCCACGCCCTTCTTCGCCTTCTGGCGCCAAGACATCCCCCACACGCCCTTAGTAGCTTGGCCGCATTGATCCCGCCCTCGAGTCTTCGACCCAGAGATATGACTCTCCAGATAGGCACCTCGAGTCAAGATCGCCAACTACTCGCACCGCACCCTTCCGGGCCGGTGCAGGAGCACTACAAGTCTTTCGATCCATTCTCTCTATCTTCTAAAGACGCTCTTCTTTCGATTTCGCTGAGTCCACGCCATCCCACGACTCGCCCGACACGGTTCCCCATGCCGAACCCATCGCACGACGACGCTTCCTCGTCTTGCAACTCTACCGTTACCGAATTGTCAAAGAACTTCCCATCAAACCTATCGCAGCGGGGCGATGAGGTAGGTTTGCCGAGTTACCGGCTGGATGGGAATCGACGCACAGTCGGGTTGGATCTTGTGATCTTCCCCAAGGTGTCCCGATTCTCAGCCAGAGCGGACCGTCTCCCTTTGAGGCAAGTCTTCATAACTCTTTGCCTCACTTCTGCTTACATCGACTATACTAGGGACATCCGAATCAGCTGTCAACCACTTCTCTCGATTATTTTTGATTCTCTTCTTCTTTTTCTCGGTCAGGTGGAGATGACGGGGGTCGAACCCGTAACCTCAGGCTTGCAAAGCCAGCGCTCTCCCAGTTGAGCTACATCCCCTGATGCTAGACCTTGCAGGCATGTCCGATTCGAGTGGGCGTACTTGGATTCGAACCAAGGACCTCAGCTTTATCAGAGCTGCGCTCTAGCCAACTGAGCTATACGCCCTTCTCCGACATCCTCCCCTCGCATGGTCCCCAGGAATGCACTGAGCCAGTCATGATAACTGGCTCGGTCCGAACAAGGATTCGTTCGGTCGAGCTACCAGGGAATGATCGCGAGGTTCGATGTCATACTGACTCCAAACTCATCTTTCAGCGGCATAGGGGATTATAGGAGTACCGAAGAAGCTGTCAACGGATTTTTCCTCTCTTTGTCGTTTCGGCTGATTCGACGTGGGAAAGACGACTGCATTCTTCCTGATAACTTCGTCTTGACATCGCCCCTCCCTCGAACGTATACGCCCTCCCTCACTTCGACGCACTTGGAGTAGATGGCTCCAGACAGCCGACCGGGGGGAACGGTTCGGTTGGTGGTCCGCGAAGTCTCGCGCCTGGCGAGGAACCTTTCCAGGCTGAGGATTCCGGATCACGGGTTTTTGCTGCGGAGGAGTGTGCTTTAGAGTCGATACTGGATGACATTCGGTCACGGAACAGGCCGACAGGGGGTCGGGCAAGGGCGATCCATTCCTACGATTCGCCGTGCTGAGTTCGGGGAAGATCCTGGGGTGTAGTCACGAAACCGGGGGGTTTCGTCCTATCCCTCGAGGAACAACCTACGGCACGCGCTCGTGGTCCCGTCCGTCTGGACGGGGTCGGATCCACTCATTGCCATTGGGTTACCGCATGGGGTTCACGCCGTGAGGCGAAGGAATTGCCCGTGCTGGTAATCACGGCCACCGGTCCGCTTGCCATCCAGCAGGGGAGGGAGCCCGATGGTGGCGCACATCGACGTAGACATCATGCAGGTCTGGCGTGAGTACCGGGCGGGAGGGTCCATCGAGCTGCGCAACCAGCTCGTGGAACGCTACCTGCACCTGGTGAATCATAATGCCCAGCGTATCTGGGCGAGGTTGCCCGATGGGGTGGAACTCGATGACCTGATCAGTGCGGGTATATTCGGCCTCATGGACGCGATCGAGGCGTTCGACCTCGAGCGGGGCGTGAAGTTCGAGACGTACTGCGTGCCGCGTATTCGCGGTGCCATGCTCGACGAGCTTCGCACGATGGATTGGGTTCCCCGTCTGGTTCGCAGCAAGGCGAGCAAGATGGAGGAATCCCGCAAGGCGCTGGAGGCGGCCCTGGGCCGACCGCCGACGCCCGAAGAAATGTCCACCCGCCTCGGCTGCACGCTCGAGGATTTCATGAAGATGCTGGGGGACTCGACCGCCATCAGTCAGGTGAGCCTGAATAAGAAGTGGTACGAGACGGATAGCTATAAAGATGTCCGCGAGATCGACATCCTCGAGGACAAGAAGGCGGAGGATCCGACGCATCGCATCCAGAACCGCGACCTGATGCGGCTGGTGACGCGCGGCCTGAACCGTAACGAACGCCTCATCATCATCCTTTATTATTATGAGGATATGACGATGAAGGAGATCGGGGCGACGCTCGACCTGAGCGAGTCTCGCGTCAGCCAGATGCACTCGAGCATCGTGTCGCGGTTGCAATTGCAGCTGTGCGAGCGACGGCCTGAGTTCAACTGCTGATGTAGAGATAGAGCCGGAAGCGCGAGGGACGGATTCTTACTCGAGTAAGAATCCGTCCCTCCCACTTCCGGCTCGGGTCATTTCCATTCCATGCTTAGCGCACCTATCGATCCGGTTGGGCAACGATCTGAGGCAACACGCGATCGATCTCCGCAACGAGCAGAAGGAGGACAGTCGGGGCCATCGGGGCCGATGTCGTCGGCTTGGAGGGGTGAGGACGCATTTTCCTAGCCGAGCTCCTCTGGGTGCAGTGATCGATGGCGGGCAGCTGCCGCGATCCCCTCGGGCACCCCGAGTTCCTCCAGCGCCAGCACCGCCCATTGCCTCATGTCCAAGTCCGGATGCACCAGTTCGGCGACCAGCACCGGCATGACCGATGCGTCCCCCATCTCGCCAAGCAACTCCGCGAACTTGCCCCTCGTGTAACTATCGGTAGAGCGGTGCAACTCGGCAACCAACCGGGGAACCACCTCCAAGCCGGCGGGGCGTTCGCCCCAATACGCATCCTCGAACGTCACAGAGTCTCGGTCACGGATGCGCTCGATCCAGGCATCAAGTTCCAACGTCTGCCTCCGTCGCCGAATGGCCCTTCGAGACTGCCAGCTTACGGGCGAGGAATCGCTGAATCTGAGATTCCATCACTCGGCTGGCCGATCTGCCGCATTGTCTGGTTCGGCTCCGTTGGCCTTTTGCTCGGGTGCCACATCCGGAACTACAGATGACTCCAGATCGAGAATGATCTGGCGAATGTCTTCCGGGGCGACATCGGCTTGTTCTGTCTTCGAGTAGACGGTGACGAGGACCACTTCCGACTCACTCTTGATATAGTAGATGAGCCGATAGCCACCGCTTTTTCCCCGCGAGGCATCCGAGTTCTTGGCGCGAACCTTGTAAATTTCGTAGCGAACCCGAGGCACCCGATCGCCCGGCTTGCTCCCGTTCGCTACCTGGTCGAGGATTGGCTGCAAGTCCGCTTTGATGCGATGATACTTCTTCGCCAGTTGTCGGAGGTTGCGTTTGAATTCAGGAGTGAACGTAACCTGAAGGGGTGAAGTTGGGTCACTCGACATCTAGCCCCTCCCAGAGGTGATCGAGTGGCAACGTATTCCCGCCCTGTGCCTCTTCCCAGCCCCGTCGGAAGCTGTCCGCCGCCGGTTGGAGGAGAACGCTCTCGCGATAGCTGCGAATCATCTGGAGTAGGAACGGATAATATTCCTCCGGCACTCCTTCTAGTTCTGCTAATAACTCTTGCTGTACGCTCATGAATCCTCCTTACGCACCGCAGGAATAAAACCTGATCCGCTCTTGTTATCCTACTACCGAGATGAGCGGGCACAAGCGGAAATGATCCAAACCATTCGTTGACATCCGGCTCGCCGTTCAGCGTGACCGTCGCGTACCCTCCCTACGGGACGTTCATCGAACAGGCCGTAGGCGGACTCGCGCGATCGGGCGATCTGGAGCGAGCGGGTCGGATACTCACGCCTATCCTCGCCGATGTCGTCGCTAGAGCCGGGTGAGATCGACCACATCTCCGGGAGAATTTCTCCGCCACCCTATTGCCCCCGGCATCGGTGTGGCTGACAATGCTCCATACTCTCCTCATCCAACACCTGGAGTATCGCGCATGCGACGTTTGAAGTTCCTCGGAGTGGCGGCCCTGCTGCTCGGACTGAGTTCGGTCGGCCCCTCGCAGGATCCCAATAAGGCTCCGGCGAAGTCACCCCCGTCCGACGTTCCTCTGCTGATGCAGAAGCCGACGATGAACAAGACGCACATCGTCTTCAGCTACGCCGACGACCTCTGGATCGTCCCCCGCGCCGGCGGCGATGCCACACGGCTGACCAACGGCCCCGGCGTCGAGACCGACCCGGTCTTCTCGCCCGACGGCAAGACGGTCGCCTTCACGGGCCAATACGACGGCAACGAGGATGTCTTCACGATCCCCACCGAGGGCGGCGAGCCGAAGCGACTGACGTACCACCCCGGCCCCGACCAGGCGGTCGGCTGGACGCCGGACGGCAAGAAGATCCTGATGCGCAGCTCGCGCGGCTCGCACGCGCGATACTCCCAACTCTTCACGATCGGCCTCGACGGCGGTCTACCCGAGCCGCTCCCCCTGCCGATGGCCGACTCCGGCAGCTACAGCGCCGACGGCAAGCAGCTCGCCTATGTACCGTTCATCAACCACCCGCGCAGTCCCGGCGCGAACGTCGCCTGGAAGAAGTATCGCGGCGGCAAGCAGCCGAAGATTTCGATCGCCGACCTGTCCGACTCGTCGGTCGTCAAACTGCCCCACAAAGACAGCAACGACACGCACCCGATGTACCTAGACGGCAGGCTCTACTTCCTCAGCGATCGCGAAGGTCCCGTGACGGTGTTCGAGTACGACCCTGCGGGTAAAGAAGTCCGCAGGCTGTTCGAGAACAAAGACCTCGACATCCGCTCCGCCTCCGCCGGCCCGGACGCCATCGTCTACGAGAAGCCCGGTGAACTCTTCATCCACGACATGAAGACGAACACGTCGAAGAAGGTGCCCGTCAGCATCAAGGCAGACCTGCCGGGCGTCCGCCCGCGATTCGTGTCGCTGGCACCCTACGTCCAGAAGGCGGGACTGTCGCCGACCGGCACGCGCGCCGTGTTCGAGGCGCGAGGCGAGATCTTCACGGTGCCCGCGCGCAAGGGTGATGTCCGCAACCTGACGCACACGCCCGGCGTCGCCGAGCGCGACCCGGCGTGGTCGTCGGACGGGAAGTCGATCGCGTATTTCTCCGACGAGTCGGGCGAATACATGCTCCACATCAAGTCGCAGGACGGCAAGGGCACGGCGAAGAAGATCCAGCCCGGCGACGGGGCCTCGTTCTTCTACGGCCCGTCGTGGTCTCCCGATAGCAAGAAGATCGCCTACACCGACAAGAAGCTGAACTGGTGGGTGACGGATGTCGCGTCCGGCAAGGCGACGAAGATCGATTCCAACAAGTATTTCGACTTTCCGAAGATCCAGACGCCCGCCTGGTCGCCGGACGGCAAGTGGCTCAGCTTCGCCAAGCAGCTGGACAGCCATCTCTTTGCGATCTTCCTCCACTCGCTGACCGCCGGCAAGTCGTACCAGATCACCGACGGCATGAGCGACACCGCGTCTCCGCAATTCGACCGCTCGGGCAAGTACCTCTACTTCACCGCGTCCACGAACGTCGGCCCGACGCGCGGTTCGTTCATGTCATCGCTGAATCGGCCCTCGTCGCGCGATGTCTATCTCGTCGTCCTGTCGTCCGAGGAGAAATCCCCCCTCGCGCCGGAGAGCGATGAGGAGAACGCAGCCCCGGCGAAGCCCGCGCCCAAGGGGCC
>JANXSH010001194.1 GCA_025356615.1 Planctomycetia bacterium
CCGACCTCGGAATCCGCCCCGAGCCGATCGAGGAAGCCGAGCGCCGCCTTCTTGGCGTCTTCCATCTTCCGCCCGCGCGCCATGCTACCGGAGATGTCCAACGCCAGCACCACGCTAAGCTTCCGCGACGGCGCGATGACCTGGAGGTTGAGGACCGGCTTGCCGTCCTCGAAGACGCGGATCTCGTCGGGGACGAAACTGATGTCGATCTTCTCATCCGAGAGACGTTTGATCTGGAACTGCAACCCGACGACCCGACTGTTCTTCCCCTCGCGGGGTCTAATGGCGGAGTAGACCGATTTCTGATCGACATCGACCCGATAGGATGCGCCGTCGGACGGCGGAGGTGTCTCCGCCTGGGTGGAAGGGGTTGCCATCAGGCCAGCGAGCGCGATGGTGAGAAGCAATACGAGCACTCGCATGTCGGGATGCTCCAAAGTCGTGGACACAAGGGATGAACGCGGTTCGAGACGAGATGCTTTTGCCATCACCGCCCTCCCCCAGGAGCCTTCTCTATCATAGCCGTCGAGATGTCCGCCACCAACTTCTTGATCGATCCCCAACTCGAGAGGTGATAGGTGGGCGCGATCTCCAGTTTCTGGCCCACTTCGAACCGGGCGTGTTTCCCCGCTTTCGAGAGATAAGTCGAGTTCACGACGCCCTTGTTGTGGACGAGGATGTCCCGTGTTGCTTTGATCTCGGCGATCCGATCGATCTCTTGCGCAGTCGGTACCCCCAATTTGGCGAGTCGTTCGAGATAAGCGAACCAGTCGCCGACACGTCCGTATTTCACCTCGTTCAGTTCCCGATCCACAACGGCTAGGATGACCGTCGCGAGGTCGGGGGCAGTCACCACGATCCCGAATTCGAGTTGTTTCTTCGACAGACTCTCCGGGTAGGCGACGAGCCAGAGCCGAAGGAGGTCGAAGAAGAAATCCTCGAAGATCGAGACGAAACTTTGAAAGGTCGCCGAGGCGAGGTTTTCCGCGACATAGCGTCGAGATCGCTCCAGAATCGTTCGCTGATCCACTCGCGTGCCGGTTTGGAGGCTGACAAAGGTGAAATTTCGCCCCTCCGTGGCCACTTGCCGTATCAACCCCCACGCCCGTTTCGTAAGGGTATAGTAATCGTGCGCGACATCCAGGGCGAGTATCGTCTGGTCCGCAAGTTCTCGGATGTCCGCTGACAGTCCCATTTGTCAGGCTCCTCGAGCGGTCAGGGAAGGTCATCCAGGAGTCGCTGGACGAGAACCGGATCGGCCTGGCGACCGAGATTGACCGTGGCGACAGCGGGGCCGTCATCCATCGACAGGGCCTCCTCATCGACGTAATAGGGGATCGCGTTGGAATCGAACAGCGCGATCACTTCGTCGAGTTGATCCACCACTACGGCCAGATAAGGCACGGTCCCACCATCCGTTTCCACCACGATCGGTCGCCGAGTCATCGAGTCAATCATGTATCGTTCTCCCCAAGTCATAACGGATGAGAATCGCAGCATTACTTACCGCGCCTGACCGATTCGATCAGCACATCTTCGACCGGGACATTGTCGAAGCCCGCGATGCTCTTGGTCTTGACCGCCTTGATCTTATCGAGGACATCCATCCCTTCGATGACCTTGCCAAAGACGCAATAACCAGCCGCATCGCGTGCTTTATTCGCGTCGAGGAAGGGGTTGACTTTGACGTTGATGAAGAACTGGGCCGTGGCGCTGTCCGGTACGGACGTTCGCGCCATGGCGAGGGTGCCGCGCTGGTTGGACAGGCCGTTGACCGATTCGTTCTTGATCGCGGCCTTGGTCTTCTTTTCCTTCCCAGCGATACCCTGTTGCGTCGTTTCCTGACTCAGGCCCTTTTCGTAGCCACCGCCCTGGATCATGAAGTTCGGAATGACGCGGTGGAAAACCGTGCCGTCGTAGTGTTTGGAGTCCACATAGACGAGGAAGTTCTTGACGGTGATCGGAGCCTTGTCCTTGAACAACTCGATCTTGATCGTGCCCGCTGAGGTCTTCATCACGACGAACCGGCCATCGGGTTGCTCCGGCCCTCGCTTCACCGGCGCGGGGGCGAACGCCGTGACGAGGACCGCCAGACAGGACAGAACGAGCAAGGACAGTCGATGAGTCATCGGGGGCATCCTCCCAGGGTATCGGGCGAATAGGTGTCGTCGATCGTGGTAGCCGTCACTTCTTCTTCGCTTGGTCCAACACATCGCTCCACCAGTCGGTCAGCCGGCGACGGAGCTTGCCCAGTCCCGAGGTCGGCTCCGGGGGGGGTTCTTCCTTGGCGGGCTTGCCGACCTTCTTGCGGTTCTTGCCCGCCTTGCGGAGCGACTCCATCGGGACGACCTCCACGTCGCCCACCGCGACCATGATCTTGACGAACGGCTCGAGATCGCCCTCGGGAGTCTTCTTGATCTTGGGTAGGAACTTCCGCTCTGCGAAACCCCACACCGTCGAGGTGATGATGTAGATGCACAGCCCGGCGGCCATCTTGTAGAAGAACAGCCCGAAGAAGATCATCATGAACCGCATCATCTTCTGCTGGACTTCCTGCTCCTTGTCGGCGGGCGGCGGGGTCATCATCTTCTGCTGCACGACCATGAACGCCACCGCGAAGATCGGCAACAGGTTGAAGTACGGCCCGAGGTAGATCAGTCCGCCATAGTCCGAATCTCGGCTCAGGAGCGGGATGCTCTTGCCCCATTCGACCAGCATGTCCGGGGCGGCGAGGTTCGTGATCCACGTCGGCCAGAACTCCGCGAGGCGGAACTGGATGCTCTCCTGGAGCGAGAAGTAGAGGCCCATGAAGATCGGCATCTGGAGCAGCACGACCCAGCACGACCCGAACGGGTTCACCCCGTTCTCGCGGAAGATCCGCATCTGGTCCGCGGCGAACGCCTGCTTGTCGTCCTTGTGCTTCTCCTTGAGCGCCTTGAGTTGGGGCGCGAGCGCCTGCATCTTCAAGCCCATCATCGCCTGCTTGCGACTCAGCGGGAACATCATCGCCCGCACCATGAGCGTCAGGAGGATGATCGCCAGGCCGTAATTCCCGATGATGAGCGTCAGCTTGCCGAGGACCCAGTGCATGACGTTCGTGCATTTGACGATGAGGAACGTCCAGCCGATCGTGGAGGAGAACGTCCCCATCGGGCCGGGCGACTGATAGTCCGTCATCGTGTTGAGTTTCAGGGTATCGACGTAGCGCGTCACGACCGCATCATCGACGGCGCGCTGGCCGCGCAATTGCCCAAGGAGGCTCGGCTTCACGGGGCCGTGGTAGAGCAAATACTTGTGCGTCACCTCCGCGCCGGGCGCGAGGCTGAAGTCTTTCGTGCTGACGCGAACGGTGATGTCGTCTTCCCATAGGCTGTGCGTGGCCTCGGCTGCGGCCCCGATGCGGATCTGGTCGATGACGCGCGGTGCCTCCTTGAGCCGGTCGTCGTATCCCGCGTGGTGGTAGATCAAGGCGACGGGAAGGCCCGATTCCAGTCTCGCGCGCTGGCCGTAGAGTTCGAGATTCTCTTGTGTAGGCTGCGGCATGTAGGCGGTCTGTTCGGTCTTGCCGTCTTCACTCATGAGGATGACACGGTCGTCCTTGTCGAGGGAGCCTTGTTTGACCCTGCCACGGAGGACGCCGGTCTCCAGGGTCGGCTGCGCGCCGCGCAGGAAGCGTTGGTCCTTCTGGTTCTCATCGACGACGATGACCGACGCGAAGTATTGGACGGCAACGCCCGCATAGCGGAGGAAGCGAGATTCTTGCTCGAGGACCGCGTTGCCGCCGAGGCCGACGCCGATGCTGCGGAGCTCCTGGAAGTCGCGGCTACTGATGTAGCCCTTGTCGTCCTCGAGGCCGACGAGCGAGTTGCGGAAGGTGCCGGTGTACCACTTGCCCTCGATGGGGAGTCCCTTCGCGCCGCTAAGCTGGTAGCGGAACTTCGTGGACTGGCTCTCCTTCTCGCGAATGGTCGAGGTCGCCTTGTCCCGCTGGAGCTTCACCTCCAGGCCGATGTGGTATTCCCCGGCGACGAGCGTGAACTTCTTGGTGATACGCACGCCATCGATCTTTTTCGAGAACTCGACCGTCTGACGCTGCTTGTCGTTGACGGTATCAGAAACGACCGCGCTGGCCTCCCACACGACACGGCCGAGCGTATCGACGGGGCGGTTCACGAGGTCTTTTTGCTCGTAGTGCGTGAGCAGGAAGGCCGGCTCTCGGCGTTGGGCCGCGTCGGGGACGAGTTCGAGGACGCCCTCTTTCGCGGGCTTGCCGCTCTCGGTCCCTGGGCGGAATTCCATGAGGCTTACATTGCGGACGCCCGCGCCGAGCGGATCGAGGCTGACCTGGAGGTCGAACCCCTCCCCACCGAGTCGGAGGAGCTGGCCGTCCGGCGTCACGGGGAGCGGCGTGGGGACGCGCGGGGAGCCGGTGCCCGGCTTGATGGCGACGGGATCCTTGTCCGGCGCGTCGGGGTCGGGCTTGGCCGCCGGGAAGAGGACTCCGCGAAACTGCATGTAACCGAACAACAGCGCGGTCACGAGCAGGAAGAAGACGAGGAGGTTTCGCTGGGGCGGGGGCGCTGGTTGCTGCGTCATGGCTGACCGATCTCGCATGGAAAGGACGAAGGATGAAAGAGGCCGTGAACCCGGCCGCGCCGTGATTCAGCCGCCCCTTTCATCCTTCGTCCCGGAAGGATCAAGATTCTAGCGCCCGTCGCGCAGGCGGTCGCCGAGGAAGTTCTCCAGCTCGGGGACGGCGTAGATTTTCGCGATGGTCGCCTCGATATCATATTCGACGCGGCGATAACGGAGGGTGTCCCCGTCGAGGAGGACGTAACACGCCCGAGGGTCGGCGTCGCGCGGCTGGCCGACGGAGCCGACGTTCACGAGCGTCTTGCGGGAGTCGAACTGGTAGGTGTAGTCGATCTCGTCGGGGCTGTGGAACTGGTACAGGTCTTCGGGGGACTGCTCGACGAAGACGCCGGGGACGTGGGTGTGGCCCTGGAAGCAGGTGCGATCGACGAGGGCGAAGATTCGCTCCATCTTGCGCTGGTTGTAGATGTCTTCGGGGAAGACGTACTCGTTGAGCGGGTTGCGGGCCGACCCGTGGACGTAGAGCATCCCGTTCTCGCGGAAGCTGCGGGGGCGTTCGGCGAGGAACTCCCAGCGTTTCTCGCGGGCCGACTTGCTCTCGGTCGAGGTCTCGAGCTGGCTGCGGGTCCAGAAGATGGCCTGCTCCGCCGGG
>JANXSH010000538.1 GCA_025356615.1 Planctomycetia bacterium
CGTGCGCGCCGTCACCGGGAATTGCCCACTACCCCCTCATTCCTCCGCCAATTCTCCCGGCGACTGGAGATCGACAGCCCCGGCGGGCTGCCCGTGGGTATCACCCTCGCGAACATCCTCGACAGGCAGAAGCCGCGGAACCGTCGCATCGCCGAGATCTTCACCCGCTGCGGGCTGGTCGAGCGGTCGGGTCAAGGCATGAATCTGATCTACGAGGAGTGTATCCGGCAGGGCAAGCCCGTCCCCGACTTCGCCCGGACGGATCAATCTCGAGTCGGCCTGACGCTTCACGGGACCGTCCAAGACCCGGCGTTCGTCCGTTTCGTGGAGAAAGTCGGGCGAGAAACCACGGCCTCGTTCAACACACGGGACTGGATCGTTCTTTCCACGGTCGCGCGAGACGACAAGCTTCCGAAGGAGCTTCAAGGGCGTATCCAGCGATTGCTCGACCTGGGGCTGATCGAACGCGCAGGCGGACGGCGTTACATGCTATCGAGGAAATACTACGAGTTCGTAGGGGACCAGCCGACCTACACCCGGAAGAAGGGACTGGACCGCGATCAGAACCTGACCCTACTCCTCAACCACATCAACGCCAACCGATCAACTGGCAGTAAACTCGAAGACCTGTGCGGCGTCCTTTCCGCCTTGCCGATGACGCAGGTCCAATCGCTCCTAAAGACCCTGAAGACGCAGAAGAGGGCGCATCCGGTCGGGAGGACTAGCGCGGGGCGCTGGTTCCCAGGACCAGCATCCGGCAGGTCGGGCGGGGCACCGGATGACGTAACATGACGCAAGATGTCGCAAGTTCTGGCAAAATGTTTACGTCTCAAGCCCTTATTGGGTAAATGTTTATAGATTGTATGCAAAACCGTGTTGACGCAAGGCGACGCAAGGCGACTCGCCCCCTGCCTTCTTTTCCGAACATCCACCCGGCGCGTCGTCGGGCCGACGATCCCTCGGGCCGAACTCGGTCGCCGCGAGGGCCGCACCTACGAGCCGGCGTCGGCGCTGCTGGAGCGCGTGCGGGCGGAGCGAGACGCCACGCCGAAGCCGGGGCGGCGGCGGAAGGGGTGATCCGTTTCAGGCGTCAGAAGGTCTGGCGATCGGAGGGACGGTGGAGCACCCCTCACGTTGTCTCCCCCCTTGTTACCCGGCGCTTCCAGTATTATCATTACATCGGAGGCGCTTCGAGAGTTGGGCTTCCGTCTCTCTACGATCCACAATCGTAGGCCAGGTTGGAAGCTTATCCACACTACGGAACAGCCCGATGCAGCCCAACCCGCTCAGCTATTCCGTCCCGTACCCTCTCTCCCTCGTCCTCTGCGATGCCGTCTACACGGAGCCGCAAACGAACAAGAATGCGCTGATCGGCCTGTTTTCCGTTCTCTACGCACCAGGGTTCCCGGTGGGCCATCCGGGCTTCTGCGTCTACCTCGCGTTCAGCGACTGTGAGGGCACCGTCCGGTTGAAGTTGCGGATCGTCGATGCCGATGAGGAGAGGGATCCGATCGTCGAAGCCGTCGATGATGTCCAGGTCTCCGACCGCCTCGCCGTCTGCGCGATGATCTGGAAGCTCGGGGCGATGGTGTTCCCCGCCGCAGGCGAGTATCGGATACAGACCTTCGCCGACGACGAGCCGTTGCTGGAACGTCGCCTCATCGTCGCGCCCACCCAACCCCCAGCGAGCGAGCCATGAACAGCGAACCGTTCCGCGCGATCGAAGGCGTCGGCCAGTCCTCGACCGCCTGCCCCGACGCCCTGCCCCAGGCCGCAGCCTTCCTCTCTCTGGGGACGGCGGCGGTGCCGTTCGGCGACATCGACCACCTGCTCTCGGGCCGGCCGCTGCGACGCCCCAACCGGACACGCCCGTCCGACTTGCCGGTGCCGAGATCCTCGGCCGAGTGCCTGGTTCCGTCTCGCGAGGATCTGCGAAAGATCCGCGACGCCCTTCCCTTCCCGGCGGAGTGGCACGAGGAAAACGAGAAGCCCTTCTGAGGTCGGCCCATGTCGCTCCGCTTCGGCCGCATCGTCTGGGCCACGATCCCCGACTCGCGCGGGCTGGCGCAGGAGCGCCACCCCGCAGTAATCATCACGCCCACCGACGACATCGTCGAGGGGGGAACATTCTGGGTCGTGGGAGTCTCGACCAAGAGCCACCTCTCGCCCGAAGCGGATCGCACCGAGTTGCAATACGATCCGTCCGGGCGGTGCCGAACCAAGTTGACGCGTCGCTCCTGGGCCGTCTCGACATGGCTCGAGGAAATCACGGCGTCCGACGTGGAGTCCTACGCGGGAATCGTACCGGATGCGGTCATGGCCGAGATCGTGGGGAAGATCCCAAAATCGGGGTGACGAGCAGGGATCGGCGATCCGCTTGGCAAGTTGCCGCTCCCGAGCAGTGCGAGATCGTCCGCCCTGGCCGACGGGATCGAGGCGAAGCCGGCCGCAAGCGCGTGGACGCCCTGACGCGGGCGGTGCCGGCTTCAGCGTTCCGGGGCGAATTGGTGCCGACCGAGGCGGAGTTGGCCAGCGTCGAGGGCCGCGCCTACGAGCCGACGTCGGCCCTGCTTGCCCGCCCGAGCATGACGAGCGGTTTCGCCGGGGGCGGGACGTACTCCGGCATCGAGTCGAGGATCTTCAACGCCTTTTCCCCGGCCCGCTGGATTGGGGAATAGAAGGGCCTGTCATTCATCAACTTGCGGATTATCGCCGCCCGGTCTCGTTTCGTCAGCGGGAGCGAGGTGATGTACTGGGCCATCCCGTGGCACGCCGAGTGGATCACGCCGTCCAGCTCGCGTTGCGCATTCGCGTCGGCGGGGAGCCTACGAGGGTCGTCCTTGTACCAGTCGATCACGTTCAGGTCGTGACGGAGCGCACCCGCGCGATTGCCCTCCAGACTACAGACGGTCGCCATCGCGTGTTCGATCTTGGCCAGCGTGAGGGGATCGGTTCGGTTGGCCTTGACGTAGCGGTAGATGGACCGGGCCTCCGCAGGGTTCCCACAAACCACCCGCGACGCCACCAGGAATTGCGCCTCGACCCACAGATCCGACCCCCGCTTACTCGCCGGCACCGCCCTGCGGAACCACGCCAGCGAGCCGACCTCGTCCGACTTCTCCGGCGGCTTACGGTTGAGATCCTCGTTGGCATGGAGGTGGCCGAGGCAGATCATCGCCTGCGCCACGCGCGGGTGTTTAGGATGCTTGGCGATGAAGCGTTCCCATGCGGTGATTCGGACATGCCGCGCGAGAGACCGGTCCTGCCGTTGCAGGTCGTCCAACTTCGAGGCGAAGGGATCGACCGAAGGCACCGGAGGGGCGACGAAGCAGCACAACAGGAAGGCGACTGACGTGTGCATGGTATATCGGTCTTGGAGGAGGGAAAGGAAACCGGCGATACCCGTCTCTGCAACTTTTACGATACAGCCGCAGGCCGACGCGAACAAGCCAAAGACCCCATCGGCACGGGAGCAGGTTCGCCCGATTGTCCGAGCCATTCGCGGGAGACAGCGGATTGATATGCCTGCCGCCTGCCTGTTGGGCGAAACCCTGTCGGTGAAGGAGCCGCGCACGAAGTAAGCTTTTTCCCGGTAGCCACTCAGGGCGATGCACGCAGCGGCGAGCGGACTCGAACCCCGCTTACTTCGTGCGCGGCTCCTTCGCTCCCCGCCTCGTCCTCAGCATGAGTGGCGGAGAACCAGGCTTCCCTCTACCCGAGTGAGGGCCACTCGAGGGATGGCGGAGTGGTGTGTGGCCCTCGCTCCGCTCCGCCATCCCTTCGGGCGATTCTCCACTCGAATTCGGACAGCGATCTCGAGTCGGCCTCACCCGTTCGCCTCTACCTCCTCCTGGAGTTGGCACCAGCGCTCTTCCGCCTCGGCGAGCTGCTCGGTCAGCGCGGCGATTTCGGTGTGGAGCCGCAGTGCCTCGTCGGCGTCGGTCGATTGCGCGTACTGGGCATCGAGGGCACGTTTCTGCTCGTCGAACTGGGCGATCGACCGCTCCACGGTCTTGATCTCCTTGCGGACCTCCCGCTCGTTCCGTTGCGCGGGGCGCGCCACGACCTTGGAGGGCTTCGACACACTCGGGGGCAGCTTCGTGCGCGCGGTCGCCAACTCCCGCTCGCCCGCCTCGATCTCTTTGTTGACCTTGTACAGGTAAGCCTCGTACTGGCCCGCGTAGTGGGTCACGCGCCCGTCTCGCACTTCGATGATGGACGAGGCAACCCGACTCGTGAAGTGCCGGTCGTGACTGGTGAAGATGACGGTCCCCTTGTACTCCAAGAGCGCCTCGGCGAGCGCCTCGACGGTATCGACATCGAGGTGATTGCCGGGTTCGTCGAGGATCAGCACGTTGTATTCGCTCAACAGCAGCCCCGCCAGGCAGAGCCTCGCGCGCTCGCCTCCCGACAGGACGGAGACGGGCTTCTCGACGTGCGCCCCCCGGAACAGCAGGCAACTGGCGACTTCGAGGATCTCCGGGTCCTTCTTGCCGCGGGCGGCCTGGCGGTGGAGGTAGTCGAGGACGGTCTGGCTCTGGGGGAGGCTGGTGTAGACGTGCTGGGCGTAGACGCCGATCTGGCAGCCGTAGCCCCAGCGGATCTCCCCGGCGAGGGGCTTCAGCGAGTCCACGACGGTGCGGAGGAACGTCGTCTTCCCCTGCCCGTTGTCGCCGACGATGGCGACGCGCGAGCCGTGGTCGATCTCGATCTGGACATCCGTGGCGATCTCGCGCTCGGGGTAGCCGATGGTCAGGTTCTTGCAGCGGAGGGCGTGGCCCTTGCGCGGCTCGACGCGCGGGGGGCGGATCGTGGCGGTCGGCTCGTCGCCGGCGATGTCGGTCAACTCCAGGCGGTCGAGCTGCTTGCTCTTGGACCGCGCCAGGGTCGCGGTGGCGGCGCGGGCCTTGTTCTTGGCGATGAACTCCTCGAGGTGCTTCCGCTTGGCCATGATCGTCGCGTTCGATCGCTCCTCGTGTTCGCGCTTCTCGTGCTGGAATACCAGGAAGGCTTCGATCTTGCCGGGGAAGAAGGTCAACTTCCCCCTCGACAGGTCGAGCGTGTGGCTGCACGTCGCGGCGAGGAACGCCCGGTCGTGCGAGACGATCAGGCACGCGGCCTTGAAGCCCTGGAGGAAGTGTTCGAGCAGGATCTGGGTCCGCAGGTCGAGGAAGTTCGTCGGCTCGTCGAGCAGCAGGAAGTTCGGCTCGTGCAGCAAGAGGGCCGCGAGTTTCACGCGCGTCTGCCAGCCGCCGGAGAGCTTCGCGATCGGGCCGTCCAGGTAGGATCCCTTCAACTCGAACTGCCCGGCGACCTCCCCGCACTTCCAGTCGGGCTGCTCGCTGTCGCGCATCAGGAATTCGAGCGCGGTCTCCCCCGGAAGGAAGGGGTCGTGCTGACGCAGATACCCCAGGCGAAGGCTCGGGTGCCGGATGATTTCGCCGCTGTCGAGTTCTTCCTCGCCGAGTATGACCCGGAGGAGGGTACTCTTGCCGGCCCCGTTTCGGCCGACGAACCCGATCTTGATGTTGTCGCTCAAGGTCGCCTCGGCACCGTCGAGAAGAACTTGATCGCCGTAGCTCTTAAAGGCTTTCGTGATTTGCAGAAGGCTAGCCATCGCGGAGGAAACCCCTCGGGACAAAGGATGATCGGATCGACGTTCGGGCGGTCTACCATGAACCCGGTGGCCCAGGAAATTCGACGACGACCTTGCCTCCCGTTCTTTGTGCGAAGGGATCGTGAATTTCGAGGGAGTGTCGCGGGTGGGTGGTGTCGGGGGAGAGTCGCGACACACGGGAGCCAGTGTATGGTAGCAGGAAGCGGGAACGAAGGCCAGAGCGATGGGCGGAACCGTGTGTGACTAGATGACCATTTCACAAGTTCGCTGCCAGTGGTCTGGCCGCATGGGTCGTCGGTTGCCATGCTGATCCTACGGAGAATCGCCATGTCTTGCTTGGCAGGAGTGTTGCCATGCCACGTCCCTTTGGCTCATCGGTCGAGTTGGCTGCCGAGATGCGT
>JANXSH010000547.1 GCA_025356615.1 Planctomycetia bacterium
GCCTGGCTGTGCCTCGCGCTCGTGGCGATGCCCGGCGCTCGGGCGAACGGAGAGTTACGATGCACGTTCCTCGCGGTCGGCCACGGCAGTTGTGTCGTGTTGATCTTGCCCGATGGCCGGGTCGTCCTGCACGATGCGGGGAGCCTACGCGGGCCGGATGTCGCGGCCCGGATCATCGCGCCGTACCTCTGGTCCCAGGGCATCCGGCGCATCGACGACGTGATCCTCTCTCACGCCGACCTCGACCACTTCAACGGCCTCGGCGGCATCCTCGAACGCTTCCCCGTGGGTCGCGTCCTCCTCTCCGAGACGTTCGCGCGCAAAGACAATGCACCCGTAAGAACGACTTTGGACCTCTGCGAACGCTATCACGTCCCAATCGTTACGGTGCAGCGCGGCGATCAGTTGGACTTCGACGCGACCAAGCTTACGGTCCTGCATCCGCCGCCGGACTTCGGCGGCGCGAACGAGAACGCCCGCAGCGTCGTCGTCGAGGTGCGCCACGCGGGCCACACGATCCTCCTGACCGGCGACCTCGAGGGCGAGGGTCTTGCGGAGCTACTCCGCCAGTCGCCGCGCCCAGCGGATGTCATGCAGGCACCGCACCACGGCAGCCACACCCTCGACGCGCGACCGCTGTTGCAGTGGGCCGCCCCGCGCCTCGTCGTCTCCGGGCAAGGCCCGCCGCGCCGGGTCGGCGAGGGGCCGACGCAGTACGAGGGGCAGGGGATACGGCTCTGGACGACGCACGATCACGGCGCGGTCACGCTCACGAGCCGGCCCGGCTCACTGACCGCGCGGACTTTTTCGACCCGTCGTGTTCGGCATCTTATGGGAGAATCGCCATGACGATCAAGATTCTGGATCACCTCCGGCCCCTCTTCGCGAGCCTGGCCCTGCGGCCCGTCTTGCTCGCGCCGGTCGTCCTCTTCCTGGCAATCGCCTGGTGCGGGCTGGGTGCGGGGTACGGCCTCCCCGAACAGTTCTGGCACGAGACCTCTAGCCGGCAATTCCTCAGCGGCCTCGGATCGTCGCTGCTCTTCGCGCAGGTCTGCCTCATCGCGTTCCTCCTCGACAGCCGTGCGTGTGAAACCTCGCCCTCGGGGAGCCTTCATCAAACCTTGCGCTTCCACATGCGCCGAAGTTGGTGGGTACTCGTCGTCCTGCTCGGCCTCTCGACCGCGCAAGACTTCCCCTCGCGCTGGGTGTTCCTCTTGGGGCTGCTGTTGCCAGTCGTCGTCGTCCGGGTCATCGTGGGCGTGGGCTTCTCCCCGATGGAACCAGACCCCGCCACGGAGCCGGAAGAGACACCGCCCTTGCCGCTGTGGGTCGAAGGAATGTTTCACGCCCCGATCGCGGTGATCGGCGTCTTTGCCATTCTCCTCATCCCCAATGCGCATCTCGAATGGCTGTGTCTCACGCTCTCCCTCTGGGGGGCGGCGCACGGGGGAGTGTTGTTCGCTTTCCGATTCCGGGGCATGACGGGCCTGGCCCAGCGCCGAATCCACCTCCTCGCGGGCTTTTCGTTCGGGGTCTTCTTTTCCCTCTTCCTGGCCCTCTTCCTGCTGACCTGGCTCGGGCCGGACCGCGCGACGATCAACCTCTTCGCCACCCCCATCCTCGTCGTCGAGGTGCTGCTCGCCCTCCTGGTCACGATCCACGGCTTCTTGTCGTACCATTTTCGCGGCTGGTACGCCCTCGTCCTGGTCTTCTTCGCGGGTGTCGTCGCGCTGGTCAACGGCCCCCCGCGCTACAAACTCCACTTCCCTGGCCTGGACTATAAGCAGCCGGTCCCCCTGCTCCAGGCCGACTTCGACGGGCAGTTCTCGCAGCTCCTGCGCCGGCACGCCAACCTCGAGGACGGGTCCGTCACCGATCCCGACGCCGAAGTCGGTCCCTCTTACGCCGGCCTCGTCGCCTCGCTCGAGTCGATGCACCAACGGCTCGTCGATCGCAAGGGGACACTGGGCAAGCCCAACGACGACATCCGCCTTGATTTGCCCCCCTGGGACGAGGTGCGCGAGTCACTCCTGGCGAAGCGATTCTCGGAAGCGGAGAAGAGTTATCTCCGCCTCCGCGCGGACAACCACCGGCTGGGATCGGTTCAAATGCAAATGGAGGAGACCGCTCTCACTCTGTGGCGCGACCAGGCACCCGCCGCCAAGGGTCAGAAGCCGAAACTCGTCCTCGTCGCCGTCAGCGGCGGGGCGAATCGGTCTGCCCTCTGGACCGCGCACGTCCTCGACAAGCTCGAAAATCACTTCTCGGGGATCCACGGCCCGTTCGCCCGCAACGTCCGACTCATCACGGGCGCGTCGGGCGGCATGGTCGGGGCGGCCTACTGGACCGCGACGCTGCGTGAGGGCAAGCACGGCCACGCGCAGGCGAATCGCGATGCGTTCCTCGATCCCGTTGCGGGCGACAACCTCACCTCACTCGTCCGCCACGCGGTCTTCCTCGACCTGCCCACCGTCGTGTTGCCAGGCGAGTTCACGCGTGATCGCGGCACCGATCTCGAACGATCGTGGTCCCGGCACATGGGCGGCGCGCTCGACGTGCCGTTCCAGAGCCTCGCCGTCGAGGAGTGGCGGGGCCGACGGCCCTCCCTCATCTTTTCGCCGATGCTCGTCGAGGACGGCCGACGACTGCTCATCAGCAACCTCGCCCTGCCGTTCCTCGAGGAGAGCGCCGGGAGTCTCCTCGGCGAAGACCCACCCGGCGAGGAGTCGATCGGCGCACGCAGCCGGCCCGTCGGCGACGGGAAGGAGAAACGCCGCCGTCCACGTCCCGGCGGCAAGCCGTACCTCTACGACCCGAAGGAACCGCTCGACAAGATCATCGCCGACAAGCGACACCGCTACTCGCTCTCCGCCGTCGAGTTCTTCCGGCTATTCCCGAAGGCGAAGGAGTTCCACCTCAGCACCGCCGCGCGCATGAGCGCCACGTTCCCCTACTTCAGCCCCGCCGTGGACCTCCCGACGACGCCGCGCCGCCGCGTCGTCGATGCGGGCTACTACGACAACTACGGGGTCAGCGTCGCTGCCAACTTCCTCTACGCCCGGCGCAAGTGGTTGCAGGACAACACCTCCGGCGTCGTCCTGATCCAACTGCGCGACAGCTCGAGCGAGGACCGTCGCCTGTTCCTGGACAAGCAGGTCGCGCTGTGGGACTACACGCGCTCCGTCGAGTGGCTGACGGGGCCGCTCGTCGGGGCCGGCAGCGCCCGCGAGTCGGGCATGAGCTTCCGCAACGACGAACTCGTCGGCGTCCTGTGCGACGTGTTCAACGACGACGCCCACGAGTTCTTCACGACCGCCGTCTTCGAGTCCACGGAGGACATTGCCGTGAGCTGGTATCTCTCGCCCGGCGAGATCGCGTCGATGAAAAAAGGCTTCGGCGGCCGGCTCGCGAATCAGATGAAGCTGGAGCGATTGGAGAAGTGGTGGCGCGAGAATCATGGGAGATAGTGGTCCGAACGGCGGCGACGCAACGCGGATCGCGAGGCGAGCGCGTTGCTGTTTTCTCGCGGGCAGCATCGAGACGGACGAGGCCATCGTCCCCCGAATGGTTTGCTCCAGATCCGCTAGAGCGGAGTTCACGCGGGTGTAGCGGCTCGCCGACTTCCAAGCCCGACGCGCCAGTTTTGGTACTGCGCACCAGTCAGGGAGGAAATACAGTTACTGCCATAAATACAGCATGGACAAGAAGTTGCGACTCAACCGGACAGACGGTGTTTTCCCGATGCGCAGCGTCCATCCGGCGAATTCGTTTTCTGGACAAAAGAACAGTACGAGTCGTAAAATGTTACATGGATTGTACTTATGAGATTGCCTTGCGGGTT
>JANXSH010000572.1 GCA_025356615.1 Planctomycetia bacterium
GCCCCCCTCGAAGTATCGCAGGTCGAACTCCAGGGTCGGGAACTTCTCGGACATAGCCAGGATGACGGGCAGGGGCGGCGACCAGGGCGTAGTGAAGCTCACCGTGACTTCCGCCTCCCCGCCGTACAAGGTCACGGCCTCCGGCTCCCCCTCGACCACGTCATCCCCCTCGAAGTGGAACTCGCCCGGCTGCGACTTGGTCCCCCAATGCTCCAAACGCCAGTAGTACCACAGCTGGTCGTCGGGAGAGCCGGCAGCCTGTTCGGTGAACAGCGGGTGCTGCGATTGGCCTGGGCAAGTGGAAGACCATTGCCTCCAACCGACCCCGCCCCCTGGATCAAGTTCGTCATGTTCCACGCCCAAACTGCCTTCGCGTCCGCAGGCGGTCGTGCCTGTTCACGGGCGATCCGATACACTCCGTCTGTGATCTGATTAGAGCCTTATCAGACCATCGTGACGCAAGCTGTCGCAGTCGCAAGTAGTTTCATATATTGCACTTGCGTCTTCCTGGTCGGCTCGCTGGTAGCGTTCCCCGCGCCTCCATGAATCCCCTGTTGAGCCACTTGGTTCAACAGGGGATTTTTCGTATACCTCCGACAATTCTATCCCACCCGTTTGGGGACGGTCCGAGTCAGGGTAACACTCTGTCGGCCCATCTTCTTACCCTTTTACTCCGCCGATTGAACCATCCCAACAAATCGACCGCTCTGCCTCCTGACGGGAGGCCATGCCGAGGTTGATCGAGCGTTTCTTGGCCTGGTGGAGGATGAGGATGTGGAAGCGGGAATTGCGCTCTCGTTTCGTCTCGCTCGGGAGCAACGCGACCGCCCCGTGAGACGGGGGACTGTACCAATATTGTGCCAAGGACCGGGAATGCCGCAGGGCAAGAACCCCGGCTCTCGCCGTAAGTCCTTGCCCTGTTTAGTGCTGGAGACAGGACTTGAACCTGCACTCCCTTGACGGGAACCAGGCCCTCAACCTGGCGCGTCTGCCAATTCCGCCACTCCAGCAATGATGAGTATCATAGAGGCCGACGCCCAGGACATCAAGCCCCCGTCCACGATTTCCTCGTATCCGCTCACAGATGGAAGACGAGCCGCCGCTGGAGTCGCGCACAGAGGATCGAAGCCGCCCCGGCCATGACGCTCACCACGAGGATCGCGCTACCATACGTCTCGAGTTGGGGCACCCGACCGTACAGGATCGGCTCGCGCAACAGCTGGAGTAGCGGCACGAGGGGGTTGCAGTTCATGATGACCCAGTGGAGCCTACCGAGTCCGAGGTCGGCCGCGTCGTAGACGACCGGCGTGGCGTAGAACCACGCCTGGAAGACCACGTCGAACAGGTGCTGCGTGTCCTGGAAGTAGACGTTGCACGCACCCGAGAACATCGCCACGGACCACACGAGCACGAACAGCAGACACAGGGTTGGAATCAGACTCATCAACGCCGGCACGTTCGCGAAGTTGCCCTGGCTAAACCAGGCCAGGCCGATCAGTACGGTCATGGCGATCAAGAAGTGGAACGTCTCCGCCAGCGCGATCCGCAGGGGGAAGATGGCGATCGGCGTCGGGTGTTGCCGGATGTACGACTCCCCCTGGAAGAAGCACTGGCACCCTTGCCGCATCGCCGTCGAGACGTAGTCCCAGAACGTCAGCCCCGAGAGCAGGTACGGGGCGTAGGTCCACACGTCGGTTCGTTTGAACAAGCGGACGAAGACGACGCACAGGATCGTCGTCATGATCAGGGGACGGATGAGCGACCAGCCGATGCCGACGACCGAGCGCCGGTAGCGCGCCTTCAGGTCGATCTTCACGAGCGCCAGCCAGAAGTACCGGCATGCCCAGACGCGACCGATGTATCCCAGCATGAGGTCAACCCCTTCGATTCGTCCCTGAATCTCTGCCTCGACCGATCAGCCCCGCGACCCAGTCCGCAATGCGGTAGCGTCGAGACTGGTGCTCGGCCTGGAGCGCTCGCGTCTGCTCGTGAAGCCCCGCCAGCAACGACCAGAGCGACTCGCGGTCTTCCGGCGGCAGCCACTCCAAGCGGGCGAATTGCCGCAAGACCCGTCCATAGTTCGCCGTCGGACTCGTCGTCCGTGAGAAGCCCGTCGGCAGGTGGCGGTAGTAGAACAGATAGTCGGGCACCACGTCAATGCGACCCCCGGCGTGGGCCAGCTTCAAGTACGCCTCCCAGTCCTCGAACGAAGTGCCTCGATCCGTCTCGTACCCCCCCACGGCGCGGAACGCCTCCGTCCGCACTATCCCGTTGGCGTCGCCGTAGACGTTCCGCAGGCACCCCAAGACGTGCGGCCCCGCCGCTGGCCGGCACGCATAGAGGAAGCGCCCGGAGGCGATGTCCGCCGTCTCCGCGAATGCGAGGAAGTAGCACGTCACCGCCGAAACCTCGGGCCTCGCCGCGAGGGCAGTCGCCAGCCGTTCGACCATGTCGGGCCGGGCGATGTTGTCCGCGTCCACGGTGACGAACAGTTCGCCGCGCGCCTCGCGCAACCCTCGATTCCGGGTCGCCCCGATCCCCGCGTTCGGCTGACTCGAGAAGCGGAATTGGGGGTACTTATGCTCTTCGCGTGCGAACACTTCTTGGGACATCCGGTCCGTCGAGCCGTCGTCGATGACGATCACTTCACTATTCGCGTAGGTCTGTGCCGCCAGCGCGGCGAGCGCCTCGGGGAGGAATCGCCCGTGGTTGAAGTGTGCCATGCAGACGGTCACGAGGGGCGTAGACGGCCCTACTTCGTCTCGATGCTCCGGCTCCGCCTGCCAGCCCCGTTGCCGCACCGCCGCGAGTAGCCCCAGGTTCGGACACAGTCGCTCGTCGGCGTTCTCGAAGGCGTAGCGCTCGGCGTATTCGCGCTGGAGGTCTTCGACGTTCGCGAGTCGCGATTCTTCGCGACGGCGACAAACGCCCGCGCCGTCGAGCAGCACGGAGAGCGTGACATTCCCGAACGCCAGCCCCGCGCGCTTCGCCTGGATCGCCCGGAATCCGAGGCCGCCCACCGCGCCGAAGACGACCTCGTCGATCCCCTTCCCCGCACATCGTCTAACGAGGTCGATACGAACCGATTCACTCGCATCGTCGGAGGCCGACTCGAGGACATTCGGGATCTGCGATGTCGGCGGACACGCCCACTCCTCGACGCGCCGGCCCTGCTCGCGCAACGAGACGGCGTGGCGATGCAGCGCGCCATCGGTCGAGTTCAACTCGGCTGGAGGCGCGACGAGTAAGACCGATCGAGTCCCGTCGCGAACCGTTGCTGGAGCAGTCGAAAGCATCCGAGCGCCTCCTGGATGACCTCGTCGGTGTTGAAATAGCGATACTGGGCGAGCCGGCCGCAGAAGTAGACGCGGTTGGCGCGGGTCTCGTGTTCGGCGAGGGTCCGGTAGCGCTCGTAGAGCGCCCGACTCGCCGACGTGGGGACCGGGTAATACGGCTCGCCGACATCCCCCGGACGCTCCAGGCTCAGGACCGTCATCGGGTGGACCTGCCCGGTGATGTGTTTGATCTCGACGGAGCGGGTGATCGGCCCGGCACCGGGGAAATTAATTTGCACACAGGGTTGCACACGCTCGGCGGCGATGGCGCGGAAGTCGAACGACAGGGAGCGGTAGGGCAATCGGCCTAGTCGGTGGTCGAAATACTCGTCGATCGGACCGGCGTAGATGGTCGCCTTGCGGGGCAGGATCAGGTGCCGAATCTCGCGGAAGTCCTGGTCGAGGAGGACGCGAATCCGCCGATGCCGCAGCATGCGGCGGAACATCGCGGTGAACCCGGCGCGCGGCATCATCTGGAAGGGGTGATCGACGTAGCGGTCGTCGCGATCGAGCCGGACGGGGATCCGGCCACAGACTTCGGGGTCGAGGTCCGCCGCCGGTCGGCCCCACTGTTTGAGCGTGTAGTCGCGGTAGAACGCATCGTAGAGCCGCCGTCCGACCCGACTCAGGACGTACTCCTCGGAGTTGCGCGGGCGGTCGATCTTCTCCCGCTCCCGGTCGAGCAACACGCGCGCCGACTCTGGAGTTAATTTGGACCCGAAGAAGGTCTCCAATGTCGTCAAATTGATGGGAAAAGGATAGAGCGTACCCCGCACGAGGCTGCGCACTTCGTATTTCGCGGGGATCCACTCCGTGAATCGCGACAGGTAGCGGACCAGGCCCTCGTCGCGCGTGCGGAAGTAATGGGGGCCATAACGATGGACGAGGACGCCGCTCTCGTGGGGCGCGTCGTGGCAGTTGCCCCCTAGATGGGAGCGCCGATCGACCACGAGGACTCTCCAGCCGAGGACGCGCGCCGCCCTCTCGGCGAGGACGCATCCCACCGGCCCCGCCCCGCAGACGAGCAGATCCACGTCGTCGAGCATTCACTCCCTCGAAATACGATCGATCCGCAGATTTCGCAGATTACGCAGATAAGTCAAATGCAATGAATTGGTTTTGATTAATCTGTGTAATCTGTGAAATCTGCGGATCGATCTCTTTTTAGACAATAGCTCCCACGAACGCCTCGGCCCGCGCATACGAATCTGGGGTTCCGATGTCGATGAATGGTCCCTCCTGGCGGAAGCCGCGCAGCAGTCCCTCGCGGGCCAGGCGGGGGAAGACCTCGCGCTCGAGTGAAACGGCACGATTCGGGGGGATCATCTTTAGGACGGATCGCGACAGGAGGTAGACGCCGGCGTTGATCCACGCGGGGCCGAGCGAAGCGCCCTTTTCGCGGAAGCCGTGAATCGTCCCCTCCTCGTCCGCCTCGACTTGGCCGTAGCGCTCACCGTCCTCCACCCGCGCCAGGACGAGCGAACAGGTGTGGGGCGCGTGGAATCGTCCGAAGGCATCGAGATCGACCTCGCAGAACGAGTCTCCGTTGAGCAACAGGAGCGACTCCGACTCGATCATCGGCAAGGCGAGGCGAACGGCCCCGGCGGTCCCCAGTGGCTCGCGTTCCGGCGAGTAGCGCAGTCGCATCGAGCCGTGCCGGTCGCCGAGTTCGTCGCGGACCTGTTCCGCTCGATGGCCGGTGAGGAGGACCACTTCGCGCACTCCTGCGGCCTCGAGCTGGTCGAGGAGGAACGCGACGAAGGGGCGTTCCGCGACTCGGGCGAGCGCCTTGGGGCGGTCCGCGACGACGGGCCGGAGCCGGGTGCCAAGCCCGCCGGCCAGGATGGCGGCGGTGGTGGGGAGGTGCATGGAGGTAGTCCTAGGTGATTGTAGGGTGGGTCGAGCGAAGCGAGGCCCACCAGGTCGGTGACAGAGCTTTGCAGAGGGAAGGCGACCCGCACTGGTGG
>JANXSH010000584.1 GCA_025356615.1 Planctomycetia bacterium
AAGTGCCGGTGGGCCTCGCTCCGCTCGACCCACCCTACCACTCGTTCTCGCACTGCCGCAGGAGCCCGCATGAAGGTCTGGCTGTTCCGCCAGTTGAATCTGACCGACGAGTTCGCTACGCATCTCGACGATGTGACGCTGACGTTCCAGAGTCCGTATTTGCTCGGCTGGGGTTTGGCTCTGCTCGTGCCGGTCGCCGCCTTCATCTACCTGCGCCAGAAGCGGAACCTCCCCACCGTGCCGTCCACCATGCGCCTCACGCTCAGCGCGACGCGCATCCTCATTTTGCTGCTGCTCGTCTTCGTCCTGGGCAGCCCCTACCTCAAGCTCGACCACAAGAGCGAGAAGAAGCCGATCGTCGCCGTCCTGTTCGACCACTCGCAGAGCATGAGCCTACACGCCGGCCCCTACGAGGGAGAGGAACTCGCGGCCATCGCCAGGGCCGCAGGCTACCGTGCCGAGGGCAGCACGATCGACGGACGGACCCGGCTCGCGCTGAACGGCACGAGCCGGGCCAAGCTCGCGCAGACCGTCGTGCAGAACGGCGCGCGGGGCTTCTTCGAGGGGCTGTCGAAGAAGTACGACGTGCAATACTGGTCGTTCGATCGCGGCATGACCCAACTCGGCGTCGATCCCGCCAAACTCGCCCTCCCCGAGCCGCCCACGCCGGGCGGTGGCGCGACGCAGATCGGCGACGCCATCGGCAAGATCCTCGACGAGTCCGCAGGCCGCCACGTCGCCGGGATCGTCGTCTTCAGCGACGGGCAGAACAACGGGGGGCGGTCGCCGAACGAGGCCGCCACCGCCGCCGGGGCGGCCAAGTCGCCCGTCTTCGCCGTGCCCGTCGGCTCGTCGAAACGCATCCGGGACGTGGCCGTCGTCGATGTCTTCGCGACGACCCCCGTCACCGTCGGGGACACCGTCCGAGTGTCCGTCACGATCGAATCGACCGGCTTCGACAAGCGACCGATCACGGTCGAACTTCGCGGGGAAGACGATAAGTTAATCACCTCGAAAGACATCATCCTCCGCGACACCGAACAGCAGCAGGTCGAGTTGACATTGGAGGCGACCAAGCCGGGGACGCGCTATCTGAAGGTGAACGTGCCCGTGCAAACGGAAGAGGCCCCGGCTCTGCACGCCAACAACACCGAGAGCGTCTTCGTCCGCGTCAGCGACGAGAAGCTCAAGGTCTTGTACCTCGAGGGCCGGGCGCACTGGGATTTCCGCTTCCTCAAGAACGCACTCCGCCGCGACAACGGCATCAGCGGGCGAACGGGCAAGGAACTCGTCGATCTCGTCCTCGAGGCGGAGTGGGTGCGTAAACCGAAGGACGTTCAGGCCGAGGCGCTGCCCAAGACGCTGAAGGATCTCAGCGAGTACCACACCGTCATCCTCGGCGACGTGTCGCCCAAGCTACTCGACCCCGCGTTCGTCGAGTTGCTCGCCAAGGCCGTCCGCGAGAAGGGCGTCGGCCTCCTCGTCCAGGCGGGGCCGTACAACATGCCGCACAAGTACGGGACCGCGCTCCAAGACCTGCTGCCCGTGCGACTCGAAAAAGGTCTGCCGGGTCGCTACCCGCGCGGCATCCCGTCGTTCCGCGTCGAACTCGCGCCGGAAGGGGCGATCCACGAATCGACCCGCTTCTACGACGAGCCGGGCCGCAACCAGAACGCCTGGGCCAACCTCCCGCGCTACTACTGGAGCGCGGCCGCCGACCGGGCCGCGCCGGGCGCGACGGTCCTCGCCTGGAACCCGATCGCGACGGCCTACGGCAAGGTGCCGCTCATCGCCCACCACTACGCGGGCCAGGGCCGAGTGATGTTCGTCGGCACCGACGAGACGTTCCGCTGGCGGCAGAACGTCGGCGAGCGGTTCTTCTACCGCTTCTGGGGCCAGGCGACGCGCTTCGTCGCCCGGCGCGACACGCGCGGCGGCAAGACGAGTTGGATCGAGGTCCGGCCCCTGCGCGCCACGCCCGGCGAGCCTGCCGAGATCGAGCTGATGGCCTTCGGCCCCGACGGCAATCCACTCGGCGACCCCAAGCAATCGATCCAGATCACCGGCGGCAGTAAGGTCCAGGGGTTGGAAATGACCGCCGACCCTCTCGTCAAGGGCCGCTACACGGGGAGATTCGCCCCCGGCGCGGCGGGGGACTACGTCCTGAAGTACACCGCAGTCGGTGAGACGGTTCCGGTCGAGGCCCGGCTGCGGGCGATCAACGCCGCCGACGAGATGCGCCAACCCAACCTGAATCGGCCGTTACTCGAGCAGATCGGCATTGCCTCCGGCGGGGCGCTCGTCGAACTGACGGAACTGCCGACGATCGAGAAGCGTCTAGAGGGTGTCTCGAAACCCCACGACCTGCACCGCGAGGCGAGTCTGTGGGACAACTGGATGACACTGGCCTTGCTCGTTACGCTCTACACGATCGATGTCGGAATTCGCCGATTGATGGGGTTGTCATGAACACCAAACGAATTACTCGTGGCCTCGCACTCGGCCTCGGCGTCCTCGTCGCCGCGCTCGTGCTGTTGCCCCTCGAGGCGCGCCAGGCGGCGCAGGACAAGACGCCGCCCGTAGGCCGATCCGACGGGGCGGCGACGCTCGGCGAGGTCGAGGTCATCCGGCGCGTCAACGCCGCGACCGACCGCGCGCTGGACTACCTCGAAAAGATCCAGATCAAAGAGGGCGACAACGCCGGTGCGTGGGTGCCGACCAACAACGCCATCAACGCAATGGCCGTGCTGGCGTTCCTGTCGCGCGGCCACGTCCCCGGCCGGGGCAAGTACGGCGACACGGTCGAGGGGGGCGTCACGAAGCCGGGCGTGCTGACGCTGGCCCGCAAATTCATCATCAGCCAGCAGTCGAAGGTGAAGGGGACCGAGGGCTATTTCGGACCGCAAATGTATCATCATGGGATGTGTACGCTCGCCCTGGCCGAGTTGTACGGCATGGACCCCGACCCGGACCTGGAAGTGAGCCTGCGCCTGGCGGTCGATTGCATCCTCCGATCTCAGGGGCCGAAGGGGGGTTGGAACTACAACCCGTCCCCCCTAGACGGCGACTTGTCGGTGAGCGTCATGGCGATCGTCGCCATGCGGGCCGCGCGGAACGCCGAAATCCCCGTCCCCGAGGTCGCCATCAAGAAAGCGATCGCCTACGTCAAAGACATGGGCACTCCGACCGGCGTCGGCTACGGCTATAGTCCGAAGGGGGGCGGTATGACGGTGCAGACCAGTGCCGCAGGCACGCTGTCCCTCCAGTTGCTCGGAGCCTACGACGACCCGCAGATCCCGAAGACGCTCGACTACCTCGCCGCAACCGTCAAGCCGACCTGGAAGGCCGGCGGCGCGGGCTACTTCTACTACTTCCACTACTACGCCATGCAGGCGTTCTACCAACACGGCGGCAAGCAGTGGAACGAGTGGCACGGCCCCGTCCGCGAGATGCTCTTGGCCAACAAGAACGACGACGGCAGTTGGGACGTGCCCGACGGTTCCGAAGGTACCTACATCTCCAAGGAAAACAAGGCGTACAGCACCGCGCTGGCGACGCTCGTGCTGAACATCTATCAACACTACCTGCCCGCGTACCAGCGATAGGAGGTCGAGATGAAGGCTCTCGTCGTAGCTGCGAAGACCTCACCCCCCCAACCCCCCTCTCCCGCAGGGTGAGGGGGGAGCAATACGGGTCAGGGGAAGGTGGACGCCTCTGGACACG
>JANXSH010000613.1 GCA_025356615.1 Planctomycetia bacterium
CCCCTGTCAAGGGGCTGGAACCGACCCCTTGGATGATCCAGCCCCTTGACAGGGGCCGCTCGCCCGGCTCTGTCGTCTCCCGTATGACAGACGACGCAACACTCCGTCGGCATTCATTCCTCGAGGAGCGACCATGCGTCCATTCCGACTGATCGCCTTCGTCTCCCTCGCCCTGATAGGGGGAATCACGCGACGGAGAAAAGCAAGTTCGTCGTCGCGAAGGGGGGTCAAGGGAGCCAAGCCTCCCGGAGCTTGCCTAGACGCCAGCGGGCAAGCTCGAGCGCGCCGGGGTCGTAGGGCATGGCCTCCTCGAATGTCGCAGGCATCGCCCGCTCGTGGCCGGGGGTTTGATCGAAATAGTGAACACTGACCGTCCCTTCGTCTCCCCCCCACCGTTCGACGAACGGCATCGTACCCACCGCAAGCCCATCGACGAACGGGCAATAGCGGATAGGGTGCGGTCGGGTCCGGTAGTCGCCCGGTGGTCCGCCCAGGACGGCGTGGACCTCCGCCCGCGTCATGCCCTCCTCGATCCGCCCGGCGGCCGCACGGCCGACCGGGCAGTGCTGGGGCCTCAGCAGGGCTATCAGGCCACCCGCCAACACCAGACCGACTACCAGGCAACCGACCAGCCACTTCCTCATCTTTTTACTCCTAGCGCTGCGTCGCGGGGTGCTGGCCCTTTCCATCGGGACGATCGAAAACGACCGACCGTTTCACTACGTCCCGCATCGGCGGTTTATTACACGAGTCGCGTGCTCCTCCAGCGAATAATACTCTGGATCGGATGTTCGAGCAAGCGCCTTGCCCTCACAGGAGGGTGTGGCAAATATTTCGGGAGGAGGGTAGTCCGAGGGCTTCTTAGCCCGACGCGCTAGCGAGGGAAGCGTCAACGTCCCCCCGGCCTCTCCTGTCCCCCCTCGCTAGCGCGTCGGGCTAAGAAACCCGCCAGGAAGTCGCTCCCGAAAGATTTGCCACACCTGCACAGGAGGACGAAGGAAATTGCGAAAACGAGACGCATGGTCTTTCTCCTCGGATTCGATTATTTGGGGGGCGAGGGGTAGTTCAGCATGACAGGCTCGCCCCTCTCTCCCCAGAATGCACGGGCGAGGGGAGCAGGAAATCGGACACCCTCTCTCCATCACAACCGGCCGCGAACCGCCGATAGGACTCCTTCTCGGGCCTTCTCGATCTCCCGGAAGACCTCCGCCGCCAGCTCGAAAGAGCGGAGTCGCGCGGCGTGGTCGTAGATTTGCGCGGTGGCGATGATTTCGTCCGCCTCCGTGTCGGCGAGTAGCTCCTCCAAGCGCGTGCGGACCGTCCCCGGTGAGCCGACGGCGGACACTGCGGTCCTCTGACCGACGAGCGACCGTTCGTTCGGCGTCCAGTGCCTTTCCATGTGATCGAGCGGAGGGGGGAGGAGGCCCGGCTTGCCGCGCAGCATGTTCAGGAACTGTTGTTGGAGCGAGGTGAACAGCCGATCGGCCTCCGCGTCGGTGTCGGCCACGAAGACGTTGACCCCGATCATGACATGGGGCGTGCGGAGGGATTCCGACGGGCGGAAGTTCGCCCGATAGAGGCCGATCGCGGCGTGCAGGTACTCGGGCGCGAAGTGCGAGGCGAAGGCGAACGGCAGCCCCAGTTGCGCGGCGAGGAGGGCGCTGAAGTCGCTCGAGCCGAGCAACCAGATCGGCACGTCCAGCCCCCTCCCCGGCACGGCGTGGACGGACTGGGCCGGGTCGTCGGGGCGGAAGTACGACATCAACTCCTGCACGTCGCGGGGGAAGGTGTCGCCGGTGAGATTCCGGCGGAGCGCGCGGGCGGTCTGTTGATCGCCGCCGGGCGCTCTACCCAGGCCGAGGTCGATCCGGCCGGGGTAGAGCGATTCCAGGGTGCCGAATTGCTCGGCGATCACGAGCGGGGCGTGGTTGGGGAGCATAATGCCGCCGGCCCCGACGCGGATCCGGGATGTCCCACCCGCGACGTGGCCGATGACGACGGCCGTCGCCGCGCTCGCGATGCCCGGAAGGTTGTGGTGCTCGGCCAGCCAGTAGCGCCGGTAGCCCCACCGCTCGGCGTGGCGGGCCAGGTCGAGCGTGTTGCGGAACGACTCGCCGGCCGTGGACCTCTGCCGGATCGGCGCGAGGTCGAGGACCGAGAAGGACGATTCGGCGGGGTAGGCCACGAGGGAATCTCCTGTTCAGACCGGGGGCGGGTTGCGCTCCGCGAAGCCCCTCTGGTGCCAGTAGGGGTAGGCCAGGGGCGTCGCGCTGGCGGCGTCGAGCTTCTTCACCTGCTCCGGGGTGAGGTTCCAGCCCACCGCCCCGAGGTTCTGGCGGAGCTGCTCCTCGTTGCGCGCCCCGACGATGACGTTGGCGACGGACGGCCTTTGGAGCAACCAGTTCAGCGCGACCTGGGGGACGGTCTTGCCCGTCTCCTTCGCCGCCTCATCGAGCGCATCGACGACACGGTAGAGATACTCCGTTTCGACCTGCGGGCCGATGTCCACCACTTTCTGACTCTGGAGTCGGCTCGTGGTCGGCAGTGGCTGCCCGCGGCGGATCTTGCCGGTGAGCCTGCCCCAGCCGAGAGGACTCCAGACGACCGCGCCGACCTTCTGGTCGAGGGCCAACGGCATCAACTCCGACTCGTAGTCGCGGCCCACGAGGGAGTAATACGCCTGGTGCGCGACGTACCGGGCCAGGCCGTACTTCTCCGAGACCGCCAGGGACTTCATCAGGTGCCAGCCCGAGAAGTTCGAGCAGCCGATGTACCGGATCTTCCCTCCACGAACCATGCCGTCGAGCGTGTCCAACACCTCCTCGACGGGCGTTTTGGCGTCGAATCCGTGCAACTGATAGAGGTCGATATAGTCGGTGCCGAGCCGCTTCAGGCTCCGCTCGACCGACCGGATCAGGTGGAACCGCGAGGATCCCACGTCGTTGGGGCCGGTCCCGGCCCGGAAGGTCCCCTTCGTCGAGACGATGACCTGATCCCGTCGGCCCTTTATGGCTTGCCCCAGGATCTCCTCGGCCATCCCGTTCGAGTAGATGTCTGCCGAGTCGAACATCGTCAGCCCGGCCTCGAGGCAAACATCGACGAGGCGGGTCGCCTCGGCCACGTCGCTCGCGCCCCACGCCTTGAAGAACTCGGTCCCGCCACCGAAGGTTCCGGTTCCCAGGCTCAGGACGGGCACCATGAACCCCGAGCCGCCCAACTGTCTGTATTCCATACCTGCTCCTCGATTGGGCGATGAATCGTCTCCACGATATAGGTTATGACTATCGTGTAGCCGCGACGCACAGCGGAGCGCGCTCACCTCGCGCTCCGCTGCGCGTCGCGGCTACACGGCCCCCCGGCGATGTCGGCCCCTTGTCACGCTCTTCTGCCGGGGTAGGATGAACGGCGAAGTCCCTACTCTCTTCCCGCGATGGGGCCGAATGTCATCCTTCGTCGCCTACCCGCTGACGCATGGCCTGGTTGCGGACCTGCGCGACGACCCATTCCCCACGCGCGTGTCCGGCTGGAATGGGGAGGAACTCTCGTTGGACGCACTCGGTACGCACTTCGGGTTCGTCCAGTGTGGCCCGGCGGTCTTGCGCTGTGCGTCCGGTGTCTTCCCGCTCACTGCGGGGATGTACTTCGCGGTCCCCGGCTCCCTGACGGTCGGACCAGGGCAGGGGGTCGTCGTCACGCGCCAGGACGCCTCGGGGTTCTTCCACCTCGGCGGGCCGATCGAGGGGCGCGGCCGGCTCCGGTACATCGACGGCTGCACCGATTCGCTCCTCATCCCGCCGGTGATCCGTGGTGACGCCTGCCTGAATCTGCTCCACCTCCCGCCCGGCACCCGGCAGCAGATGCACCGGCACCCGTCCGTCCGGGTCGGCCTCGTCATTCGCGGGGAAGGAGTTTGCGTCACGCCGGAGCAACAAATCCCCCTGTCGCCCGGCATGATCTTTCAGATCCGGGCCGGTGGCCTGCACTGCTTTACGACGCGCGACTCGGAGCTGTTGGTGCTGGCGTATCACCCCGATAGCGATGTCGGGCCGACCCACGAGGACCACCCGATGATAAACCGCACGCTGATTCCCGATCGGGTGCCGCAGGAGGGACGATAGGCATGGCCGTCATCCACGACAACGATCCTTGGGGCGACACATCGCCGCCACGCTGCGGCTGATCGTCCGCTTCGAGTCAGCCCGCCCAACTCTGTCGCTTCCCCTATAGTTCCGATAGAACCCTCGCTGCGAAAGAACCCCTGCGCGAAGGACGACTCGACCCATGAACGACCCCGAACGAACAGGTGCTTTCCAGCCGGACGGCAAGGAATCGCCCGCACTCGATATCACTGCCGTCCTTCCGACGCACATCGGTCGCTACCGAGTCGAGAGAATCCTGGGGCAAGGCGGGTTTGGCGTCGTATATCTCGCTCATGACGGGCAGTTGCAGCGGCTCGTGGCGATCAAAGTGCCGCACCGGAAGTTGGTGGATCACTCCGAAGACGCCGAGGCTTATTTGACCGAAGCCCGTACCGTCGCCAACCTCGATCACCCGCACATCGTTCCCGTCTTCGATATCGGCAGTACCGCGGACTTCTCGTGCATCATCGTCTCGAAGTACATCGATGGAACGGACCTCGCCACGAGGCTTAAACAGTCTCGGATGTCACTGGGCGAATCGCTGGGACTGGTGGCATCGGTGGCTGAGGCGTTGCACCACGCCCACAAGCAAGGTCTGGTGCATCGGGATATCAAGCCGGGGAACATTCTACTGGACAAGAGCGGCAGGCCGTTCGTGACCGACTTCGGGCTGGCCCTGCGTGAGCAGGACATCGGCAAGGGGCCACGCTACGCAGGGACGCCTGCCTACATGAGTCCTGAACAGGCTCGGGGTGAAGGTCATCGGGTGGATGGCCGCAGTGACATCTTCAGCCTGGGCGTGGTCTTCTACGAACTGCTGGTCGGACGCCAGCCTTTTCGTGCGGAATCGCAAGCGGAACTGATGGAGCAGGTGACGAGTTTCGAGGCCCGCCCGCCACGCCAGTACGACGACCATATCCCGAAAGAACTGGAGCGCGTTTGTCTTAAAGCGCTCTCGAAACGAGCCTCGGATCGCTACTCGACGGCGCAAGACATGGCCGACGACCTGCGGCACTTCGTGGCCGAGCAGACTCTCGACCAGCAGTTTCGCCCTGATGCCAGAGGGATCGGCTCTCGTTCTGCCGCGACGATCGTCCAACCGCCATCCTCGTCGATCGCATCCGGTCGATACGGCAATTCTTCGACAACGCCGACCTCGGAACACCAGACCATCCAGATCGTGCCGAAAGGCTTGCGTTCTTTTGACGCCCACGACGCCGACTTTTTCCTCGAATTGCTACCCGGTCCGCGTGACCGAGGCGGGTTGCCCGACAGTATTCGCTTTTGGAAGACTCGCATGGAAGATGCGGACGCCGACCAGACTTTTACTGTGGGCCTCGTCTACGGGCCTTCCGGGTGTGGCAAGTCGTCGCTGATGAAGGCGGGGTTGTTGCCCCGGCTGTCCGACGACGTGATCGCCGTCTACGTCGAAGCAACTGCTGAGGAAACAGAAATTCGCTTGCTCAACAGTCTGCGCAAACGGTGTCCGTCTTTGCCCGACCACTTGGGTCTGAAAGAAACGCTGGCAGCACTGCGCCGTGGTCAGGGCGTCCCCGTGGGCAAGAAGGTGGTGATCGTCCTCGACCAGTTCGAGCAATGGCTCCACGCCAAGAAGGAAGAACAGGACACCGAACTGGTTCGAGCTTTGCGGCATTGCGACGGTGGACGGGTGCAGTGCGTCGTCATGGTACGAGACGATTTCTGGATGGCGGCAACTCGGTTCATGCGGGAACTGGAAGTTCGACTCGTGGAGGCCCAGAACTCTGCGGCGGTCGATCTCTTCCCGATTCGACACGCCGAGAAAGTCCTGGCGGCATTCGGGCGGGCCTTCGGAGTCTTGCCTGAAAATCCCGGCGAAACCTGCAAGGACCAGAAACGGTTCCTCGAACAGTCCGTGTCGGGATTGGCCCAGGAAGGCAAGGTCGTCTGCGTGCGGCTGGCCCTCTTTGCGGAGATGATGAAGGGCAAAGCGTGGACGCCTGCTTCCCTGAAAGCAGTGGGCGGCACCGAGGGGGTTGGCGTCACCTTCTTGGAAGAGACGTTCAGTGCGGCGACCGCTTCTCCTGAACATCGCTACCACCAGAAAGCAGCCAGGGCCGACCTGAAAGCCTTATTGCCGGAAACCGGCAGTGACATCAAGGGCCACATGCGGTCTCACGCCGAGTTGCTGGAAGCATCAGGCTACGCTAGCCGTCCCGATGATTTTGATGATCTGATGCGCATTCTCGACAGCGAAATTCGACTCATCACGCCGACCGATCCCGAAGGCAAGGAGGGGGCCGAAGTATCATCGACCCAGGCCGGGCCGGGCCGGCGGTATTATCAACTGACACACGACTACCTCGTTCCCTCCTTGCGAGACTGGCTCACTCGCAAGCAGAAGGAGACTCGCCGTGGCCGGGCGGAACTGCTGCTGGCGGATCGTGCCGGGGTATGGAACACCCGCCCGGAGAACCGGCAACTGCCGTCGCTGTTGCAATGGTTCGGCATCCGTGCGCTCACGCGGGAGAAGGTCTGGACGCCGCCGCAACGGAAGATGATGCTAAAGGCGGCGCGCTATCACGCGGCGAGGGGGATCGTCCTCGCCGTGCTGCTCGGCCTGCTCGGGTGGACGGGCTGGGAAGGTTTTGGCCGGGTGAAAGCCCACGGCTTGCGGGATCGCCTGCTGAACGCCAGCACGCCGGACGTGCCCCTCATCGTCGCGGATATGGCTCCCTATCGCCGGTGGGTCGATCCGCTACTTCGGGAGGCCGTGACAGACGAGGATGCTCGCAAGAAACTCCACATAAGCCTCGCCCTGTTGCCGGACCCCAGCCAAGTCGGTTACCTCCACGGTCGGATGCTCGACGCCGAGCCACACGAAGTCCCAGTGATTCGGGACGCTCTGGCTCCGCACAAGGATGACTTGCTGGAAGGACTGTGAGCGGTGGCACTCACGCCGGACAAGGGCAAGGAACCGCAACGGCTACGAGCAGCGGCGGCGTTGGCGAAGTACGACCCGGAGAGTGGCCGCTGGGGCAAGGCGGGTGCCCTCGTCGGCAATGACCTTGTTCGGGAAAACCCCGTTTTCTTGGGCCAGTGGAGCGAGGCGTTTCGGCCAATAAAAGGGAGCCTCGTGTCTCCGTTGTCAGACATTTATCGGGATCACCAACCGGAGAGAGCGGCGGAACGCTCTCTGGCGACGAACATTCTGGCGGACTACGCCGCCGATCAGCCCAAGGTGTTGGCGGATCTGGTGATGGACGCCGACGAAAAACAGTTCGCCATCCTCTTTCCGAAGCTCGAGGATCGTCGTGAGCAAGGACTGCCGGGGCTGATAGGTGAGATCGACCGGAAACTACTGCCGTATGCGAAGGACGAGGCGAAGGAGAAACTGGCGAAGCGGCAGGCGAATGCGGCTGTGGCGTTGCTGCGGATGAAGAGAGCGGAGAAGGTGTGGCCGCTCTTGAAGCACAGCCCGGATCCGAGGGCGAGGAGCTATCTGATTCATCGTCTGTATCCGCTGGGGGCGGACGCCAAGTCAATCGTGAATCGTCTTGCTGTAGAGGAGGACATCACGATTCGCAGTGCGTTGCTCCTGAGCTTGGGGGAGTTCATCGAGTTGTCGCCGGATGTTCGCAAGACGATGCTGCCGAAATTGCAGGATATTTATCACAGGGAGAGTGATCCTGGGCTTCATGCGGCTGCCGAATGGTTGTTGCAAACATGGAAGGAAGATCGGTGGCTGAAACAGACGAACGACGCATGGGCGAAGGACGATGCGCGGCGAGAAAAGGCGAGCCGGGCGGCGATAGCCCAATGCCTCGAAGTTAAGCGGGAGTGAAAAAGCCGCAGGTGGTTGATAGGAATAGGGTTACTACGACCTACCTCACAACCACCGTGCGACCATGA
>JANXSH010000616.1 GCA_025356615.1 Planctomycetia bacterium
GGTCAGGCGCTGGCCTTCCGCCTCCGGGCCGACTGCCGCCGGGCCAGCTGGCGCGGCGCACGCACCAGTACGCCATCAAGAATGAGGACGATGCGAGTGGAATTGGGAGGTTGTGATGGGGTTCGAGGTGTCTCTCGCATAGTCCCTGCTCCGTGGGTGAAGTATATGAATGGCCTCATGACTATTTGTACACTTGCACTCTATGAGCGTCAAGGGTCGATGGCGATTTTTCGGCATGGGTCGAAAAAGCGAGAGAAGGGGTAACAGTAGGCCCCGCGAGCCGAGCGGGGCTGGTCCGGCTCGGCTCGCCGGGCCTACTTCCGTCACCATCCCTCGACACAGGGGAGCAGGGACAAAAACTCCTTACGGTCGCGTCGGATCCGGTCGCGTCACCTTTTCGCCGCGCAGGGCCGCGAGTTCGACCTGGAGGTGTCCGGCGTCGGCCTTTGCCCAGCATCGCCGGGATAGAGCGGCATAGCGGGCCATCTCCTCGGACCGACCCAGTCGCTCGCAGACGACTTGCATCCCGAGCGCCGCCTTCACACTGCCGGGGTCGTGGGCCAACGCCTCGTGGAACGCCTCCTCGGCCACGTCGAGCTTGCCCGCCTGGAGCGCCCCGATCCCCCAGGCTTCCATGTAGTACGCCCCATTCCCCCAAGCGTGATGGGAGTAATCGCTCTTCGTCTTATCGACGGCCTTCTGGAGCAGTTTCAGCCCCGCCGTACCCGAGCCGGTGGCGCACAGATAGAGACCTTGGGCCTCCCAGAGGTGGAGTTCCAGCCTCCGATCGTTCTTGCGGTCGCGGACGCTTTGTTGAAGTACCTCGATCTCGGGGAGCGCCCGCGCAGGCTCGCCCCGGCGGAGGTGGACCAGTGCGGCGAAGTAGCTCGCCTCGCTCTTGTCGGGCGTACCCGATCGGCCGGGCCGCTTCTTCGGGCCTTTGGCGGGCGCTTTACCGCCTCGGCCCACCTCGCTCGCCATTTGGAGGGCACCGTCGTAGTCGCGATCGTTGAGGCAGATGCGGAAGAATGGCCCCCGCGACTCGTAGCCGCACTTCTGGCACTCGGCCATGATCGCGCGGGCCTCTCGGAATCGACCGTCGTGGGTCAGCGAGGCGAGGACGATCTCGAGGTGGTGCGAATACTGGCCGTCGTCGGTCGGCTTCACGTTTTCGCGCTTGTGGTATTCGCGCTGGAGTTCGACCGCGCGCGACGAACGGTCGCTCGTCTTCGCCCATCTTCCGAGGCGCGTCGCCAGGTGGGCCTGCATGTGGAAGGGGTGCGGGATGCCGGGGGACGAGGCGATGTAGTTCTCGGCATAGATCCAGCCCAGCGCCGGACGCTGGCAGTTCTCGTAGTAGTGGACCAGCTCGTGATTCGCCCCAGGGTGCAGCGGGTTGATGCGTAGGAGCGCCTTGTAGAACGGCACCGCCGACGCCTGCCCGCCGAACAGGCCCGAGCCGCCGGACAGTTGTGCCCGTCCGTACCAGGCTTCCTCGTCGTCGTCGTACAGGGCGAGCAATTCGTCGAGCGTGGCGATGGCAGCCTTGACCCGCTGCTCGCCGTCTCCGACGCCGGGCAACTGGCCCTTCTCCTGCATGCGTGATTTGATGAGCAGCTGTTCGCGGGCGCTGGCGTTGTCCTTCAGCTTCCACGCCTCGAGCAGCGCCTTGGTGTGTTCTGCTTTCCCCCACCGCTCGAGCGCGCGGGACAGCCCCCACCATGCCATCGGGCACGTCGGGTCGTGCCGGAGCGCGGTCTCGAACGAGCGGGCGGCATCCATCCAGACGTAGGAGTAGTAGTATCCCAGCCCCTGATCGAAGAACTCCTGGCACTTCTCCGAACTCGTCGTGATGCGGTAGCGGAGCAGGCACTGCCCCAGATTCGGCTTCGACGGCGCGAGGCGCGTCAGCGGCAAGAGTGGGATCACGGGAACCGTGCGCGCCGGAGGCGCGACCGCCCACGCGGGCAGGACCGCGACCCCGGCGACGAGGCAAACCGCAACCAGGTGGATTCGACTCAGCATGACGGCATCCCTCACCCCTCGGATTCGACCACTACCATTCCATTCATTGTGGACGAATAGGCAACCCGATCCAAACGAATTCTGGAGGAGTGATGTCCCGAGAGAGCGGATCTCGACAGTTGGGTACTTTTTGCACACTATGCAGGGAACCCCGATTCGCCGAGAAAACCACCTCCTCGAGAATAGGGGAACCGAGACGGTGTGCTATCTGGATTGCGCCCTACATGCCGTGTCGGTGAACGAGGACGAGGCGAGCCCGGACCGCCCGTATCGCTTACACATCGGGGGCTGCGAATCCACAGCGAGAAGTGGACGCGCGTGGCGAAGATACGCGACGAGGTGATGTGAGACCCGCGACGAGACTGTGAGGTGTGATCCCGCGACATGCCTTCGGCTCCCCTTCTCCTGCAAGGCATTGGTGTCTACACAAGTCGAAAAGAGTGAGGGTGAGGTCTCCCGATCGTCTGACCCCACCCCCCAGCCTAATGCCGAGAACCGAACGAGCGCAGATACGGCTGTAAGTGCAATGAAAAAAAGGAGTTACGCCAGTATTTATCTCAAGGGAGTCATTTCTCCTTGCTAGATAATAACTTGTGGCGACATCATGACGCAAAGCCTTTCTTGGTAATGGCTTATGCGATCCGTAATTCATCTCGAGCATGTTGCCATACCAACCACTTGCCAAATAACAACTTACGGCAATTTGTCGTCTCGTTCAGGTTTCGGCATGCCCCCAGCCCAATGCCGAAAACTGAAGGAGAATTCTGGGGAGGACGAATGTCAAAAAAGCTGTTCCTCGATACGCTGGGAAGTGGAAACGCAACCCACGATCGAGGGACAGCTTATGTCAAAGGAGTCGTCGAAGAGCAAGCGCCGCCGGCGAGAGCAGACGTTCGCTTCCTGCTCGAGGGATTTTCTGTCGCCCTCGTTCTTCCGTCAACTCTATCAGGCAATGCCCAGGGGACGCAAGCGTCGCTGGGAGATTCAGCCCCTTCTCTCTGTCCTGCCGGGCATGACCTGGTGC
>JANXSH010000619.1 GCA_025356615.1 Planctomycetia bacterium
GTTTCGAATCACCATTGACGATTCCCGCCTCCGCTTGCCCTGCGAAGAGGACGAGAGCCAGTGCGAGACATCCAGAACCGAACCGATTCATGTTGAAACCCTCCTAGATGAGAAACCGCTCTGCCCCGGAACATCCGGGGCATTCACTATCCTGCCGCCCGACCCATTCCTCGAACGGGTCAGGCGACTCTCACTCGACGCGGCGTGATGGTCTTTCGGGCCGACGCGCCGCTCTCCGTCTCCGGGCGAATGAACGACGACGTGACGATCTCAGACGCCCGCCACCGGCTGCTTACGCTTGCGCCAGCCGTAGCCCGCGAGACCGGCGATGCCGAAGCCGAGCATCGTCAGCGTCGCCGGCTCGGGGACGGCGGACGCTGCTTCGCGGATACTGACGTTGTCGAGGCCTACGTCGTACCCTCCTGAGTTGAGCCCGAAACTACTGAATTGAAGCGTTGCCGAGGTTCCATTTGCCGTGAAGGTGAATTCTTTCGACACCCAGACCGTCCAAAAACCGCCGTTGAAGCCGCTGGCATTGTAGGGAGGGGCGGTGAATGTCACGGGCGTTCCGCCATCCGCCGAAACGTTGAGGCTGTCCGAGTTGGCGAACTCGGATGCCATGATGAAATTGACCGCGTAGGTGGTCCCGTTCGTCAGCCCGCTCACGGTCTGCTCGAGGGTACGCTCGCGCTCGTAACCCGAAAGCCACATCCAATGCGTCCCATCCATCCCCGATCCATAGGCGGTGCCGAAGGGGTTGTAGCCGAAGCCATCCGTCGTGGCGGTGCCACTCCACCCGGTGAGGTCGCCGGTCTCGAAACTACCGTTGACGATCATTGGGGCAGCCGTCGCTTGCCCGACGCCACCGAGCAGCAGGGCCAGGGCGGCCAGAGTCAGAATCGTACGCTTCATAGAATGAACCCTCTCAGATGAGAAACCGCTCTGCCCCGTAACATCCGGGGCACTCACTATCCATTCGCCCAGGAGCGAGACATACTCGCTCTCCGTTGCGCGATGGTTCAGATGCCATCTCTGCATTCGTTTTCCGCACGTTCGCCCCAAGCGCAGCGCCGAGACCTATCGGTCCCTTGCGCTTAGGAAGGCAACGATCCCGGTCGGATCGCGCACGACTCGCCTGGATCCCTGGCCGGGATCCTCAGCAAGTAGGGAGCCACCCAGGCGCGCAGGGGGAACCGGGCGCGCTTAACCTTGGCGGGGAGGGCGGAACAGACGACAGAGGTGGGAGTCAGGAAGGTGGAGGCTCGCGCCGGATCGGCACAGCGAACTCGAAGCCGGGGGAGAAACCTCGGGGCGGTCGGCCATGCAGATCGATTGGGGGCGCTTGCTCTTGTTCGATTCGCCCTCCGGCACGCTCGGCGCGCCCGGAATGGACCGCCCGAACAACGCGAGGGAAGCGGTTTCGGGGAGCGGCTTGTCGGGGGTCGTGTGGCAGACCGGGGCTGCGGCGTGAAGGGAAGGCTGGGTGGGCGGCTCCGGCTCCTCGGCGAAGAGATTCCCCAAAGGAGACTGATCGCTGAGGGGAGCCGAGAGCGTCTCGGAAGTCATCATGCCAGCGTGTGCCCGACCGTCGCAGCCCAGGAAGGGCGCGGCGAGCAGGACGCTCAAGGCAATCAGAGTTTCGAGAACGAGGGAACGCACCCAGTCATCTCCAGGTTGGTGGAGGATGTTTCGATGGTCGAAACACGGTAGGTTTGGTAGTGCTAAAGATCAGTGTATCTCTCGACTCTCTGGATGGCAACAGGTTTTTCTGAATTTTCTTGGAATACGGATTGTAAGGGAAAAGAAGTCTTACTCGCCGCGGGTAGGCGTGATACAGCCGCGCACGAAGTAAACGGTTCGTAGCTATCCCCTTACGGCGATGTGCGCAGAGACGAGCGTCCCTGACTCCCCGCTTACTTCGTGCGCGGCCCCTTTGCTCACGTCCTCGTTCTCAGCAAGAATGGCGGAGAACCCCCTTAATCCCAATACCGTTGAACGAAGGTGTAGTGGTAGGGTGGGTCGAGCAA
>JANXSH010000622.1 GCA_025356615.1 Planctomycetia bacterium
TGCAGTCACCCCGAATCGCGGCCAGCGCGATCTGGGCTTTGAACGCCGCCGAGTAATTCTTCCGCTGTCGTCCCATTTCGTTCCCCTTTCTTGGATCACTCGATAGCTTATCGAGTGGTCCAGTTATCGGGGTCCACTATAGCGTAGGTGATGGCCTCTCGATTTGCTTCTCGGAAGGGCAGGGCGTGACTTCTCCTCGTTTCCTGCTTCCTATTCGCACCGCATGGGATTATGATCGTCCCCATTCCTATCCTCGAGGGATGTAGTCATGAGCAAGAAGAAACCTACGGCTCGGAGCGTCGTGCCTGTCGAACAGACGACGCAGACCTTACTCGCCGATCTGCGCGCCCTGATCGACGGCACGCGCGGCCAGGTGGCCCAGGTCGTCAACGCGGGGCTGACGCTGATGTACTGGGCCGTCGGCGACCGCATCCGCCGTGAGATCCTCGGCGAGAAGCGGGCGGAGAATGGCAAACAGATTGTGCGGAGGCTGTCCGAAAAATTGACCGCCGAGTATGGAAGGGGATTTGGAGCGACGAACCTCTCTCTGATGGCCCGCTTCGCCGAGGCATTCCCCGAGCAACCAATTGTCTCGACACTGTCGAGACAATTGGGGTGGAGCCACTTCCAGGAGATCATCGGCTTCGACAACTCTCTGAAGCGCGACTCCTACGCCGAGATGTGCCGGATGGAGCGTTGGAGCGTCCGCACGCTGCGGGACCGCATCGGCGGCCAGTTCTTCGAGCGGACGGCGATCGCGAGGAGGCCCGACGAGCAGATCCGCGAGGAGTTTGGCAAGGAGATTCTTCGGACAGTGTCCGAAAAATTGAGCGCTGACAATGGAGGATGCTTTCGAGCAACGCCTCTTTCCGTCAATTGTTGCGACACTGTCGCAACAATTGGGGATGCGCAATTGTTCGGTCAATTCGTCTCTACACCACAGACAAGATGGCCCGAATGAGAGGAGAGTATGACTGAACAGGAGTGGCTGCGAAGTACCGATGCGCTGACGATGTGGCGGGATCTCGAGGGGGCTGTCTCGAACCGAAAGTCTCGATTATTCGCCATCGCCTGCTGCCGCCGAATCTGGCCGCTGCTTCTCGATCAGGCCAGCCGGGCGGCGGTGGAACTCGCGGAGCGGTCGGCGGATGAGCCGATCAGTGAATCGGAACTCGATCTCGCCAGCGGATCGGCGGAAGGGGCGTATGAAGAATCGATGACAGACGAGAACGGAGTATTTCGACCGGACGAACACCCGATTACGTCCGCCGCTTATGCCGCCTCGTATGCTTCCAACCCGGTCTTGCGCTCCTTCGATGTCGATGAAGTGATGCAGGCCGCCGTGACTGCTTCATCTGTTGGTGCCTTCGAGGAATTCATGGCCCAGGCGAAGTTACTCCGCGACATCGTGCGGAATCCCTGGCAGACGACTCCCATCGAGTTGACTTGGCTCGACTGGAATGATCGTCTCATCGTGAAACTGGCGCAGGGGATCTACGAGGATCGGGCCTTCGACCGAATGCCGATTCTCTCCGACGCCGTCGAAGAAGCCGGTTGCACCAACGCTGCGCTCCTCGACCACCTCCGTTCCCCCGGCCTGCATGTTCGCGGATGTTGGGCGCTCGATCTTCTCTTGGCGAAAGAGTGAAGGAATCGTTTTTGGCGAGCCGGGAGCGTTAGCGACCGGAGTAGTGTGAGCGAGTGTGGGCTGAGGGGTAGAGGGGGCTGGTCATTCCACTCCGGTCGCTCACGCTCCCGACTCGCGAACACCTTCACACTCCTGGCAAAAGAGTCGGTCTGCACTGCCTTCTTTATCGCCTCCCTCGTCCCTCCATCTCACCCTCTGCTTGACACCTCACCCCCCCCTGTTAAAATGGCGGTAGACGAACGAGCGCAGCCTGTCGGTCCGGGGGGTGCGGCGATGAAATGTCAGAAGTGTCCCAATGCTGCGGCATTGCACATCACCGAAGTCCTGAGCGAGGACCACGTCGAGGAGTTGCACCTCTGCGAAGTGTGCGGCCACAAGTACCTCGCGGATCCGAACGTCAAACCCGCCAAGCCGATGCCCGTCGCGCCGACCATCGACCTCGAGGAACCCGCCGGTATGCACCGTGAATGCGATATGTGCGGCATCAAATTCGTCGATTTTCGCAACCTGGGCAGGCTGGGTTGTCCGCATGACTACGATGTCTTCCGCGAGGATCTGGTCCAGCTCCTCGAGAACATCCACGGCGAGACCCGGCACAGCGGCAAGGTGCCCCGACGCCAGCCTCAGATCCAGTCCCAGAACGAGTTGATGGCGCTGCGAAAGCAACTCCAGGGGGCGGTCAACCGCGAAGCCTACGAGGACGCCGTCCGGCTGCGCGACAAGATTCGACGGCTCGAAGAGGGTTGATCTCCCGATCGCCCCCTGCGCGGGTCGGAGGATCGACCCGCATCATTCAGGAAGGGAAGCGCGTGAAGTGCCAGTTCTGCTCGAAGTCGGCCACGATCCATCTGATCGACATCGTGGAAAACCTGAAGAAGGAAATGCACCTGTGCCCGGAGTGTGCCGAGGCTCGCCAGGTCACACAACACAAGGAACTTAACC
>JANXSH010000643.1 GCA_025356615.1 Planctomycetia bacterium
TTGCCGCTGGGGGACTGCGAGATGCGCTTCGACCTGAGCCTGGCGCTCGTGCGTCGCGGCATGCGGGACGCCGCCCGGCGCGAGCAAGGATATCTCCGCCGCCTCGGGGAACCTGTCCTCACGGAGCCAGGCTCGTATTTCAGCGGCGAGGGACTGCGGGCGGGAGCGATCGACGCGCTGGCGCGCAAGAAATGGCTCGAGGCGTCCGACGGCTTCGAGCAATCGTTCCTGCGCGTCCTGCAACCGAACATGAACTTCACCCGCGCCCAGGCCTACGTCGCCGTCCCGGCTTTCAGCTTCTACCTGCGGGCGCGCGGCCTCGTCGCTGCGGATCGCTTCGACGACGCGAAGGTCGAGATCGCCCGGTCTCAGAATTGCGTCCCCGGTCAGGTGGAGTTGGCCATCAACGTCGTGCCGGACCTCGACCGCAAGGGCCGAAAGGCCGACGCCGACGCGCTCTTCGAGTCCTCCCTCGCCCCCTATGTGGAGGTCCTGAAGGCTTACCCGCGCAGCCCCTGGGCGCTGAATCAGACGGCGTGGATCTCGGCCTGCTGTCACCGTGGACTCGACGACGGGCTGAAGAACGTCCGCAAGGCCCTCGAACTCGACCCGGACAACCCGGCGTACCTCGACACCCACGCGGAGATCCTCTTCCAGTCGGGCAAGAAGGCCGAGGCCGTCGTCGCCCAGAAGAAGGCGATCAAGCTCGCCCCGGACCGCAAGTATTTCGTGAGGCAGCTGAAGCGGATCGAGGCGGGCGACACGAAAGCGCCGCGACCGACGGAGGAGGAGTGAACCGGGGAGCCGTGACGCAACGCGGAGCACGAAGTGAACGCTTCGCGTTGCGGCTATATTACCCCGGCAAGGGAGTTTCGCACCGGCCTTGACCCGACGCTCGAGCGAGGGAATGCCGGCTGCCCGAGAAACCCTCGCTCGAGCGTCGGGCTAAGACCTTGCTCAGTGAGCATCTTCCTTGCCGGGGTAATACTTCGATTTCGGCAAGAGAGGCGCGATACGGATGACATCCCCCGATTGCGAATGTGGTCGCCTCGAAGACCTTGCCATCGTGCCGATGGGGCACCACGACCACGTGTTTCGCACGCTCGATATCGTGCAGAAGCGAGGGATGCCGTGGTGGTGGCTGTACACCGCAGTCTGCAATGCCTGTGGGCAACCGTGGTTAGTAGCCCAGGAGGAGCGACACAACGACCTGTTCATCCTCCGTCGGCTCGACCCGGCGACGACCGAACTGTTGGCGCGTGACGGCGTCTGGCCATCGGACTTCGATCGGTATGAGACGCTGCTTGAAATCGGCCGGGCGGCTGGGCACTCGGTGCGGTTCTGCGACGTAGCGGACTCCCCACTACTCCACACTGTCGCTGATTTAGCAAAAGAGCGGCCGGGCATCTGCGTGTCGGAACTGGCTTCGCTGCTCAACCTCGATCCGACCGTCGCAGCCGACCTCGCTCGGCAGGTCGAATCAGAGTCGGTCAGGATCACTTTCGATGCGGGGTGAGGTTGGCAGACATCGAACCGGGCGCTACAGACCGCAGGGCATGATTCCTTTCTGGGACTTCATAGTTCACCGATGCCCCGCCGCTGGTGTGCTTCATCGTTACGCCGCCCGTCGCTTCTGCTTGTGCAGGAAGTTCGAGCAACTCGCGACCACCCGCGCCTGCTGGTCCTCCGTGATCTCCGGGAAGATCGGCAGCGCCAGCACCTGGCGACAGGCGGCCTCGCTCACCGGGAAGTCGCCCTGAGTGTACCCCAGGTACGCCAGGCACTCTTGCGTGTGCAGCGGCATCGGGTAGTAGATCTCGCAGCCGATGCCCTCGGACTTCAGGTGCCGGACCATCGCGTCGCGCTCGCCGACGTTGACCCGAACGACGTACTGGTTGTAGGTGTGTCGTCGCCCCGCCTTCGCGACCGGGCGCGTCAGCTTCGAGCCGAGTCCCTGCTCCTCGATGAGGGCGTCGTAGCGCGCCCCGGCGGCCTGACGCTTTGCGATCCAGCCTTCGAGGTGCGGCAACTTGACGCGGAGCAAGGCGGCCTGGACGGTGTCGATGCGGGCGTTCCATCCCAACAGTTTGTGGTAATACTTCGGCTCCATGCCGTGCCCCCGGAGGCAGGCCATCCGCGCGGCGAGCGCCGGGTCGCTGGTGACGCACAGGCCGGCGTCGCCGAACCCGCCGAGGTTCTTCGTCGGGTAGAAGCTCAGGCAGCCGACCGCCCCGAGGCTGCCCGCCCTCTTGTTTTGATATTCCGCCCCCATCGACTGGGCGGCGTCCTCGATGATGGGCAGGTCGTGTCGCTCGGCGATCTGCCAGAGCGCGGTCATGTCGGCGCACTGCCCGAACAGGTGGACCGCCATGATCGCCCGCGTCCGGGGAGTGATCTGGCCCTCGACCTGAGTCGTGTCGAGGTTGAACGTCTCCGGGTCGATGTCCACGAAGACCGGCTTCGCCCCGAGTCGGCACACGCTCCCCGCCGTGGCGAAGAACGTGAACGCCGGGAGGATCACCTCGTCGCCGGGGCCGACCTCCAGCCCCGCGAGGGCCAGGGAGAGCGCGTCGGTGCCCGAGGCGCACCCGACGCCGTGGCTGGCGTCGCAATAGTTCGCCGTTTCTTCCTCGAACGCCGAGACATCCGGCCCGTTGATGAAGTACCCCGACGCGAGAACCTTTGCCGCAGCGGCCTCGAGCTGCGATCGCAGCGGGGCGAACTGGGCCTGGAGATCACAGAGGGGCACGCCGGTCGGATGTGAAGTGGACATTCGCGGACTCCCTTCAGCCGTGGGTCTGGAATGGACCCTTGCGCCAGAGGCTAGAGCGACAGCCGGAATAAGTCAATGCGAGGTGCAGCGACGGCCCCAAACCGTCTTGACCCCATTCCCCCGGCCCGCGCACAATGCGGTTCTTGCGCGAACGCACCATCCAAGCGAGGCCGAGTCGATGATCGCATCCCCCCCGGTCGCCCCGCAGCGCCAGGTGTCACGGACGGGCGAGCGTGTCCCCACGGGCGACCCGCTCGCGTCGCGCCTCCGGCTCGGGTTCCGCGTCCTCGCCATCGTCTTGTGCGCCCTCCACGCCTACGCAAATCGCCACCTCATCAACCCCGATGGCATCGCCTACCTGGACGCGGCGACCGGCGACGGCTCGCCCAACGGGTATTGGAGTCCCCTGTACCCTTGGCTCTTGGGGCTGGTCTTCCGAGTGTTCTCGGTCGCTCCCTACTGGGAATGTGCCTTCGCCCACGCGGTCAACGTCGGCCTGTTCCTCGTCTCGCTCGTCGCGTTCGAGTGGCTACTCGCCGAGGTACTCGTCGTCGTCCGCAAGGCTCGGGCGGATCTCGTCTGGGTGGTCCCCCTGCCCGAATGGGCCGTCGTCGGCGTGAGTTACGCGCTGTTCTGCTTCACCGCGCGCCGCCTCGTCACCGTGTCCCTCGTCACCCCGGATATGCTCGTCGCCGCCGCCGTCTACGCGAGCTGCGCCTTGCTCCTACGCATGAGGCGCGGGACCTCCCCCTGGCTCGGCGTCGCCTTGGGCGTAGTCCTGGGGCTGGGCTTCCTCGCGAAGGCCGTCCTGTTCTTGATGGCGTTCGTCTTCCTCGCCGTCTCGGCGTTCTGCGGGCCACGGCGGTTCGCCCCGGCGCGACTGGCGCTCGGCGCGGTCGTGTTCGCGGCCCTCGCGGCCACCCTCGTCGTACCCCTCTCCTCGGCTCGTGGCAAGCTGACATACGGCGAGAGCGGGCGGCTCAATTACCTGTGGTTCGTGCAACACGTCCCGACGCCGGACCGCCTCGCACCGTCCTCCGTCGTCGTGTTGCCGTCCTCCCAAGGCACCTACTCCCTCTGGGCCGACCCGTCGCTGTACTACGATGACCAGATGCCGCGCTTCGACCCGCGCGCCCAGGCCCAGGCCAGCGCTGGGGTGGCCGTGACCATCTACGAACTGCTCACGGAGAAGGCGTTGGCGTTCACCGGCGTGCTGGCCGCGCTCGTCGCCTACTCGTTCTTCGCGCGGCGTGAGCGGGTCCGCGAGTGGCTCGCCGAATTCGCGCGCTCCCTCGTCCCGATGGCAGTCCTCCTGCTCCCCGCCGCTGCGGGAGTCGGCGTCTACGTTCTCGTCGGCCATGCCGAGGGCCGACTCGTCGCGCCGTTCCTGGTAATCGCGGGCGTCGGCCTGCTCGCCTCGATTCGGATCAGTCGCCCGCGCGAGGCCGCTGTCGGCCCAGTCGCGGGCGCGCTGCTGGCGTGCCTCGCCGTCCTGTTCGCCGGCAACCTCCTCTTCGATTCGGGCAAGGCCCTCCAGTCCGCCTACGCCGGCGAAGGCGAAGCCCACCCGCACGCCCTCGTCGCCGAAGCCCTTGCACGCGAAGGACTCCGACCGGGCGACGGGGTCGGCTCGATCGGCTTCACCTTCAACGCCTACTGGGCACGGCTGGCCCGCGTGCGGATCGTCGCGGAGGTTCCAGCGCGTCGCGCGAGTCACCTGTGGACGGGTTCGCCCGAGGCCCGGGAGACGGCCTGGCGAGCGTTCCGCGACGCCGGTGCCGGGTTCGTGGTGGCCGACAGTCTACCCCCAAGCGTCGTCGGATGGACCCGCGTGCCGGGCACGGGATTCAGCTACCGTCGCCTCGGGGATGGGAATGCGTATTAACCACAGAGGACACAGACTAGAGTTTAGCACTACAGCGTTCCTCCCCTCGCCCCTGTACTCAGGGGCATGGGTATCTACACAAGAGAAAAGGTGCAGCCGGTGTAAGGCCGACCCCACCCCCCAACCCCCTCCCCTAAAAGGGAGGGGGAGCAAGACCGGCCCGTGGGAGACTTCACCCCATCCGACATGCCTCCGGCTCCCCCTCCCCTTTAGGGGAGGGGGCTGGGGGGTGGGGTCAGACGCTGGGAGACTTCACCTTTCCTCTTGGGTAGATACCAATGGCACAAGGGCGAGGGAGTAACACGGAAGTGATACCACCTTCGGCCTCATTTGCTCTGGGTGGCGAACCACGTCTCGAGTACGTCCCGATCTATCGGCCGAAGCCGGAGGGCGATTGCGAATTCACGTTTGGCCTCGTCGGTCTTGCCCTGTTCTAGCAGACACCGGATCAGCAGTTGACGGGCCGGGACACTGATCGGGGCTTGGCGAACCCAAAGATCGGCCTGCTCGCGCGCCTCGGCCCAGCGACCCACGGCGGCTAGCAGCGTTGCCAGATTTTCGCGATATCCTGGGGTATGAGGTGAAATATCCGTGAGTCGCTTCCAGGCGTCGATGGCCGCTTTGGTGTCCTGGAGCATCTGGGCGGTTCGCGCCTTGCCGGCCAAAGCGAGTTCGTGACGGGGCTGTCGTTTCAGGGCTGTTTCGAATGCGGCCAGACCCGCTTCCGCCTGTCCCATGAAAGTCAGAGCTTGCCCTCTGCCTACCCAGGCTTCATCGTCGCCTGGGTGAGCAGCAATCGCCGTTTCGAGCAGCGGCAGCGCCAGGGCAGTGTCCCGTTGCTGCGACCGCTTGCCTGAGAACAGCCGCCGGACCAGCGCGATGCCACGGTTTCGCCGTTCCTCGGCCTCTTCGCCGGCCGCTACTGGGTGGAACCTCGTCAGAACCGAATCGCCCGGCTCAGGCATAGCCTCGCGGGTGGCGCGGCGAGGGATTCGGTGATTCGTGGCGGCGTTGTGGGGGATGTCGTTGGAGTCGTAGCGCGGCATGTGGCACTCGATGCAGGAATCGCCTGGGGATTTGCGTTCCCGCTCGGCCTTGTCGATCGAGCAGCCCTTGTCTTGGTGGCAATTCAGGCAGCGGGCGCGGTAATGATCGACGCGCGACGCCTTCGTCGGCTTTTCGTGCGGGTCATGACACGAGATACAGCCCAGTTTCTTCTCGTCAGGGCTTTTCGAGAAACAACGGCTCTGGTGCATCTGCTCGACGTGATTCACCGCCCGGCTGTCCGCGCCACTAGCCGCGTCTCCGTATACCGCCCAGCACGACTCCAACGGCAACCCCGGCCGAAAATCGTAAAGCCCGCGTCCACGCGGCAGCACGCGAACTTGCCCTTGCAGATGGCACTGCTCGCACGTCGCTTCTCGCAATCGCCAGGGCAGCTTGCCGGGGTTGACGATACTACCGGGGGTCGGCGTCTTGACGTGAATCTCTGCCGGGCCGTGGCAACGCTCGCAACCGATGCTCGCTCCGTGAGGGAACGGGTCGGCCTCGAACCGATCTTCCTCGCCGGGGCGTTCCGCAGTGCCGTTGCTGTGGCAGAACAGGCAGGACGCGGGGACCGGTCGGCCCGGCACCAGAGCAGAGGTGAACCCCGGCGATAGATCCCATACGCCCTTCCGGGTGTAATAACTGATCGGAGTCTGGAGCGCCTGGCCGTCGCGGAAACCCAGGTAGGAGTGACCGCGTTCGCCCGAGCCGATGACGTAATCGGCGGGGAGGGCGAGTTCGGCCACCGGACGGCCTTCGCCCTCCGGCGCGGCGATATGCCACACGCGCGAACCCTTGGAACGGACCTCGAAGCGAAGGCCCAGAGCGACGAACGGCTCGGCGCGTGGGTGGTCGTCCGTCTTGACAGCGTGAATCGAACGCCCCATCGGGTGCCGGGCAAAACGGCGGACGTAGTCGGCGTGGCAGTCGACGCAGCTGCTATCGCCGACGTAGCGGACGGAAGAGGCGACGTTGAGGTAAGGGCCGGAGTAGGCGAGTCGCGGATCGGTCGGTGTGTCCTCGGCCGAGGTGGGGCGATCCGTGTGAGTGGGCAGTAGGCGGGCCACCCACCACACCCCACTAGCCAGAAGCGCCGCGATCACGGTGGCAAGGATCAATTGCTTGGGCAATAGCAGGCGCGAGGACATGAATCGACCTCCCCCGGTCTCGGATCAGCGGCGCGCCTCTGCATCGTTTTGCACGAAGACGCGGTTCCACCAGCGTACCAGCTCTTCGGCAGGGATTGCGACCCCTCCGTTAGCTATCTCGAGGGCTTTGCGAAAGTGCGTCCGTGCGACCTGGCCGTCGCCCTGTTCGAGGGCCAGCAGGCCGTGCAGGGTGTGTACTAGAGCTTGTTGGCGGAGGATAGTTGCGAAGCCACTCAACTGAACAAATGCTTCCTGCTGGCTGGCGACCTGAAGGCCGAAACGAGCCGGCCCCCCCTCGGGAAGACGGTAGCTGAGGACGAGTTGCCCCAACCCGAAGGCGACGATCTGGCGAATCTCGAGCATCTGGTTGCCCGGACCGGTTAGCACGTCCGTTCGAGTTTGGAGTTTCTCGATGTTGTCATGGACATCTCCCATTGCCCCCTCGCTGGCGTCGATCAAGACTCGCATCCAGTGAAAGCTCTGGCTGCCCAGTGACACTTCGAGTTCCTCGGTCAGCCACTCGCGGGCGTCCTCGGCCCGGCCGACGACAAGGAGCAACTCCAATTCCATGATCGCGCCCGTGGGGCCGAACGCCGCCGTATCGCTGTCGAGCAGAATGCCCAGCGCTTGCCGGGCCAGTCCGCGCCGCAGCGCGTCCTGAGCGCGGAGTAGGGTGCGTTGATTGGCACTGTTGGTCCTGTGGAGGCCGCGCAGCTTCTCGACATCCTGCTCCATTCGGGTGACATTTTCCGTGAAGAGATCGAGGTTTTGTTGCGCCCGGTCGGCTTCCTCACCCGTCGGTTTCGCTTTCCGACGGATTCGCAACAGCGCATGGGCATTTTCGAGTTGCAGATCGCGGTAGCCGAGGTTTCCGTACAGCGCGAACAACAATTCGTGGGCTTCCTCCAGGTCGGGGCGCAACTGGACCGCGCGATTCAATGCTGTGGCGGTCTGGGTCAATCGCAAGGTTCGCAGCTGAGGCAAGTCACTCCCCCCTCGTTCCTGGGAGCGCGTCACCAGCCGCCAATAAGCCTGACCCAACAAGAGCCAGGCGACGGAGTCGTCGGGATTGTCCTCGAGGGCACGCCGGCATGCGCGAATCGCCAGAAAGAGCTGCCCCATCGGACCCTGGTCACGCCGGGCGACAAAGCCGGCCCTCATGAACACCGCGAGTCGCTCCGCCGGCATCAAGTTGATGGGACTGTCGGACTTCCCTTCCGGCAAGTTGAGTGCGGCGAGCTGGAGATTCAGCCGCAACGCGACGCCACAACCCGACGAGAGCGGGTCGCTCGGATTCGCCCCCGTACCTATCAGTGCCGCCATCTGGCTCATGTCCCACATCACCCGGTGACTTTGCAGATAGAAGCCCTTTGTCTTGTCGAACAGGGCCAGGTGCAAGCGAGCCTCGTCGCGGTCGGCCGACCTCGCCGGTTGAGCGCGCCAGAATGGGTCCGCCCAGTGGGGGCGAAGCGAACGAGCGGGGCGGTGATCGGGGGCACGTTGCTCCGAAGTGGGATCGACCACGAGACGAATCAGATCGAGCGGCGGCAAGCGGGGAGTGCCCGCTCCATCCGGTCCAGCGAAAAGGCAGGCTTGCCCTTCTAGACCCGCCAGCGCCCAGCCGCGTTCATTGCTCATCCGGGAGAACGCGCGGCCGAAGCTATCGAGGTCGCGGTCGGCCAGCAGCACATAACCGATGCGGTGTTGTCGTAACGTCTCCGAGGCCTCCTGTCCGAGGGAATCCTTGCCCAGCAAGGCCGCACGCAGCTCGAGGAAATCGCGAGCGACCTGAGCGGGATACTGGTCGAGCCGGCCGTCGAGCAAGGTAGATTGTCCCGGACAGAGCCAGGCGAGGTAGTGGCTCGCCTCCAGGGTGGTCGCGAAGACTCGTCCGTCCGGCCCCATCCGGCCCTGGTCGCGCCAGGTGTTGATGTGTACTGCCATGCGGACCAGGGCGCGATCCGGTTCCATTTTCCACTGTCTCGGCTCGAACGGTGCCGGCTGGAGCCAGCCCGTCCAGGCGACGGCGGGCAGCGCCAATGCCCCGAGCAGGATGAGACCCCCGAGAAAGCGCAACACGGCAACGGATCCCGACGATGGCCGATATTCCCTCAGCGATTCGCGCAGATTGCGAACGAGCATAGGGGCTGCCACCACTACGAACAGGGGCAGGAGGCGCACCTGGAACAACACCAGGCCGGTGACGGCGAGCCAGGGAAGGAACTGGCTGAGATCACGGCGACGGATCACCAGGAACGAGAATCCACCGGCCGCGACCAAGAAGGCGAACGCGAATCCGCCGGGGCTGGTGCCGATGGGGGATTCCCAGAAGCCGCGGGTTAGCGGCGAGAGGATCAGGCCGCTGACCAGCGGGTCGTTACGCAGCACCTGTGCCGCGGGCGAGACGCCCAGAAGCGTCGGGAGGCGAAAGACATTGAAAAACTGGGGATTGACCAGACACGCCGCCGCCCCACCGAACAGCGCGACCAAGAGCAGAGTCGAGGCTCCCCGCCCCGACCTATCCTCGACAGCGTCCGTATTCGACCGATTCAGGAAGACGCCGACCGCCTGGAGACCGGTGATCGCCAGGCCAAGGATGAACCAGGAGTCCACGTTCGCCCAGAGCAGGAAGAGAGCGACCAACCACCCGCAGGCGGACCGCGACCCTTCGCGAATGCGGTCGAGCAACAGGAGCGTCGCGGCCAAGAATAGGGCCGACACGAGCAACGGCCCAGGAGCCAGCCAAGGCCCCAACGCCAAGGTCGCGGCGAGCGCTCCCATCCCCGGCAGGAACAGATTGTCTCTGCCCTTGCACTGCACGACGAGTAGAAGGACGAGTATCGCAACTAGCAGAGCGTGTACGACCATGAACCCGCGATCACCGGCTAGTCGATAGATTTGGTACGCGCCGAGATCGTACAGCCAGGAAGGCGATGGCAAGGGGTTCTCGACGCCATACGTCAGGGCACGAGGGGCGGCGAATGGCCCCTGCCGAGCGATCTCCCGTCCGCTGGCCAGGTGTAGCCATAAGAGGCTGTTCCGCGCGGGACCGGATGCCAGTAGGAAAGCAACGACACAGACGGCTGGCACCAGCAAAAAGGCCGCGAACCAACCCAGAACGCGGAATCGGGGGCGCGGCTCATCTTCGCGCCGCGCGTCGGTCGATGCAGGAGATCGTGTGTCAGGAGACAATGCCATGAGAGGGGTCTCTTCGGTCGATGCGGAGAGTGCGGCTCGAATCAACGGTGATCGTTGAATAGGACATTTCTAGAACTACATATCCAATCGAGCGATGTGAATCGAAAAAAATTCTGATGTCGGGTGACGATCGTCTGAATCAGAGGCCAACTCGACGATCAATCTATAACCCCTCTCAGCTTACGCGATCTTCACAGACATACAAGCCGGGGAGAAATCTGACCGATCCGCGATTCCGGGCGGACCGCAGGGTGTGAAATGTTTCGGGAGCGTCGGAAAGGAGTGCAATGAGGAGCCGCGCACAAAGGAAGGGGGGAGACGAGGCCGCACGGCTTCGCGTTCATCGCGGCAAGGCGTCTTCTGACGGAGTGGCGTCCGTGGCCTTCCAGCACCCCCGCTTACTTCGTGCGCGGCTCCTCATTGCACTTCTCTCCCGACGCTCCCGAAACATTTGCCACCCCCCCCAATGACGATGACACCACTTTTTCAGTCAGAATCATGCGATCGACTGGGAAATCCTGGCCAGATCCAGAATATTAAAAAAAATATGAGCGATTCTGATTGACTCCCCCTGGCCACTCAGATAGAAACCATATTGTGTTTCTATCTCCCCATCTTCTTCAGAGGGCAGGGTCGTGCCAACCATTTCACTTTTGCAGCGTCGCTGGCGTGGATTTACGCTAATCGAACTCCTCGTCGTGATCGCCATCATCGCAATCCTCATCGGTCTCTTACTGCCTGCGGTCCAGAAGGTCCGCGAGGCTGCCGCCCGCATGCAGTCCGCCAACAACCTCAAGCAGATGAGCCTGGCGCTTCAAAACTGTGCGGACACCAACGAAACGAAGTTGCCGACTCCGAACGGCTTCTACCCCATGAACGATGCCTGGGCCAGTGGCTCGAGCTGGGGAGCTCCCGCTGCGTCCGGTACGATCCAGTATCATATGCTTCCTTATATGGAACAGGGTAACATCTACAAAGCCACTGCTACCTGGTCATGGACCTCGAACTCGGTCGTCAAGAGCTACATGGCTCCTGGGGATCCGACTCTTCCGGCCAGTGGCAAGACCTGGGGCGACCGCGGTGCCACGAGCTACGCGGCGAACGGTTTTGTGTTCGACAACCCCAATGAAGGGTGGAGTGGAACGGACTGGGCCCGCCCCTCTGCTCGCTTCCCCGCTACCTTCGTGGACGGTACGTCGAATACGATCGTCTGGGGTGAGCGCATGTGCATCTGCGATGGAAGTCAAATTGGATTCCGCTCAGATACACAACACATCTGGGGTGAGAATGGCCAGGGTAGGAATGAGTTCGCCCCGACGGTGTTCTCGAACGCGCTCTTCCAGAACAAGCCGGCGGTCGGTCAATGCAATCCGTTCGTCTTCCAGTCGTTCTCGACGGGTGGCGTCCAGGTCGGCCTCGGGGACGGGAGTGTCCGCATGGTCAACTCCAGCATCTCCGCAGCTACATGGTCCAACGCCTTGACGCCGAGAGACGGCAATGTGCTGGGCAACGACTGGTAACCACTCCGATCCGCATTTTTGCACTCTCGGTCGTGTTGCTTATCGCTCTTCGGCGGAAATCAACACGACCCGAGTGTGTTGTCATTTGTGATTTCACTCGTTTTCTCTCCATGGAAGCCTCATGATGAAACGCTCTATGTGTCGATCTGGTCTTCTCCTGGCAATCTTTGCCATGACTCTGGTAGTGTGTGGGTGTGCCGGCAAGAATGATTCCGATCGGGTTCAACTGACAGGCAAAGTCTCCTACAAGGGCAACCCAGTGACGGGTGGTGACGTCACCTTGCATCCGATGTCCCCCAGCAAAGGTACGCCAACCAACCTGAAGATCGGAGCGGATGGGATCCTGACGATCACCGGAGTCGATCCTGGGGAATACAAGATGGTCATCAACACGGACTCTGTCAAGGCGGCGGGTTCCGGCCCAGCCCCATCTCTGCCTGGCAAGGGCTCTTCCGATACTGTCAAGGCCCCTCCTTCGGGAATGCCTCAACCACCGAAAGATCTAGCCGGTTCCGGTTCAGGGCCGAAAATCGAAAGTACCAATACTTCGAAGCAACCCGTCTTCGTCGCCATTCCCACCAAGTACAAGGCTGTCGGTACTACTCCCCTGACGATCACGCTCGTCAAAGGCAAGCAAGAGAAAGATTTCGAATTGGTCGATTGACCGCGATTCGCATCTAGGTAGAGCCGGGAGAGGGATGCCAGAACGGCTTCTCTATACTCCCGGCTCTTCGTTCGTTAACATGGATCGTGTGGATGTGGTGGAGGGCATGGTGCGGGAAGCATCGCATCCCGATTCACTCCACTAGGAGGGGCAGGCCATGCGATGGGTCGGCGCGATTTTCCGGAGTTTCCGTCGTCGCCTCCTCTGGTGGTTGTTGCTGCTAGTTTTCGTAATCGTGCTTACCGTTCAATTGCTTGCCTGGCGAGAATATCGAGGAGCCGAGGCTGCCTGGAAGGCTGATCAGGGCGCTGAAGCCTTGGGTCGCATTCAGAATTGCCTGCTCGTTTGGCGGTGGAGCCGTCCCGCGAACTTGCTCGCCGCCCGCATCGCCCGCTCCCTCGGGCAATACCCGATCGCCGAATACCACTTGAACGAATATAAGCGACTTGGCGGATCCGACGAGGATAGTCAACTCGAGTGGCTCCTGATGCGCGCCCAGACCGGCGAATTGGATGAACTGGCTAATGCCCTGGTCCATGCCGCCGACTCGGACGAAAGAAATTGCGTTCACATTTATACGGCACTCGCACAGGCATACATGACCCGCCACCGCTATGCACCGGCCCTGGGAATCCTCCAGCGCTTGCTCGAAGCGGACCCCGACAACATTCGCGCGCTGGACTGGAAAGGGTGGGTACTCCACAGGCTCAATCACAACGAGGAGGCGATCGAACTCTATTCACGCACCCTGGAGCTAGCCCCCGAACGCGATGCCGTCCGCAAGCGGTTAGCTGAGATCTATCTGGCGGCCAATGACCCCGTCCTGGCCCGCCCCCATCTGGAGCATCTCCTGCAAAAAACCCCCGACGCAGAAGACTTGCTCATCGATTGGGCGACGATGTCGAGGCTGACGGGAGACACCGAGGAGGCAGAACGAACGCTCGACAAGATCCTGAATAAGAACCCAGACCTCGCAGGCGTTTTGACGTTGCGAGCGAAAGTGGCACTGGGGAAGAATCAGCTCGAGGAGGCCGAGGGATTCCTTCGTCGTGCCGAGAAGTTGGCACCGGAGGATCCCGAAATCCTCTTCACTCTTCACAGTGTCTTGCGGGGCCAAAACAAACCAGAGGCAAACGCCTATTTGGAGCGTCATCAGAAAAAAGAGCGCGACCTGCGTCGGCTGACCACGCTCCTGCGAGAAAAAGGTGAGCGACTGCTCGAAGAACCCGATGCGGCGACCGAGGCAGGCAAATTATTATTCCGCGAGGGAGCGGATAAGGCAGCCGTTCACTGGCTCCATGCTGCCCTTCGCAAAGACCCCAACTACAAGCCCGCGCACGCCGAGTTGGCAAAATACTACAAGCGCATCAACGACACCGAGATGGCCACCGAACACCTCCGCCTCGCCGATGAAATCCCTCGTCAGCGGCAGTCACCCTGAAAGCCCTGGCACGACGCATCGTTCGCACAGAGTGTTTCCCAAGGAGCAACTCCAGGATCGAAATACAGCTATCCACAGAGGCACGGACGACACAGAGGACTGAATAGAACGAAGAAAGAGTCAAAACAGTTCACAAGGGAGTCCACTCTCGAATCGATCTCGTTTCTGCGTATTGCTCTGTGTTCTCTGTGCCTCTGTCTAGGGTTTAGGAGTTATTTTCCAGCCGTAAGTGATTACAGGACAATGATAAAGCGTTTGTTCAGTAAGCGTGGATCGACGCAAACTGCTTCGCTGAGGGCACGTTTTTCAAAGACTTGGCAAGGAGACTATAT